>JACRDO010000136.1 GCA_016212885.1 Elusimicrobiota bacterium
CGTCAAGTCCACGGTCAGGTTGATGTAGACCGGGCCGCTGTAAGACCGGAGAGTTTTCTCATCCTTCATCTTCCCGAGCAAATCACGGTCAAGCCTGATGCCGGCGCCGCCCCATTTGCCCTTGAACTCCTCATCCGTGCCCTGGTCGCGCAAAACGAGTTCTCGTGGAGAGCCCTCAATAGGGCGCAGAAGGTCCAACTGCCCCGAATGTGCGACAGGCAAGGTGATGCGTTTTTCGGCAAGAAGCTTGCTGTTCGGAAAAAGAATGGAAAGGGTCAATCTCCATCGGCCATTCTCGTCCCGTACAATGCCGTAATCGTTCATGTTCGTCCCTTTGGGGACGTCCAAGCGCGGCCAGAGAGGATGCAGAAGTGGGTTCGGCAAGGTCATAATCGTCCAGGGATGGGAGTCCTCGAGTTCAAAGAGAAGCGCGTTGTGTTTCGCCTGGAACGCGGCATAATCCCACTCTCCCGACCACACCGCACGGTTCTCTGGCTTCGCCAGGTAAGAGATGAAATTGATGTCGCCTATCTCTCGCGGATGCGCCTGCTGCCACTTCTTGGCGATGTCCACGAGTTCGCTTTCTGGAATGGACGAATTCTTTTTGGCGGCAGCAAGCCATTTCTCCCGGATTCTATCCCACCCACGCAGCATGCGGCGGCCGATGCGGAAAGGACGCTTCAATCCAAGCGGGCTTATTTCATATTCCTGCTTCCGATTTTTCTCATAACGCTCGAAAATCGGGCGCCAAATCTTGAAGTCCGCAGCGTGTTCGTGCTCCCAATCCTTCAGGTCTTCCTGCGCTTTCTGGTGTCTATTAATGGCCCTTTTGTTCCAACTCTCCCAACCGGAGATACGTTCCAATGCCTGCTGAAACATATCGCGTTCCCAGGCGGTGACTTCGTCATCATCCCAAGCGATGGCCTTGCCCTTGGTTTCCACGCCGACCCATTGATATCCCGATTGGAGCCGGAACATCGGCCAAAGAGGAATCAGCCCGAATTCTTTGAGTCTCGGACGCAATTCGGCAGCCTTCTGTTCCGATTTCCGCTCCTCGGCTCTCTGTTTGAGTTCGGCCTTACGGGGATCACTGTCGGGCAATTTCGTCCAAGTAGATTTCCTGCCGCTCTTGCTCTTCCCCAATCCGGCAATGCTCTTCTTGCTGACCAATGAATTAAGCCAATACCGCGCGATGAATTGATTGTCGCCGCTTTCTCCGATTGAGGCAGGGACTATCTGTTCGTAAACCTTCCGAATCAAAGCGAGGATTTCGTCGTCTGATATTTTCTTGCTGACGCCGTTCCTGCGTCGGGCTTCATACGCAAAGCGCAATAGTTCCTTCCTGTATTGGGAATCGGTCTTGTCTGGTTTCAGGGAATCCCTGGTCTCGTAAACGTCCCCCTGTCGCATAAGGAGCAGATTCTCCATGAAGTAATGGACGCCTGCGTTATGGACGAGGTGCGTCTGGGCGAAGGCGCGGCGAATGCCTTCTCCCTCGGAGTCCCCTGGCATGACCAGCTTTACTTGTATGGATTTGACGCTCATGCGCCCTCCTAAATCACTCGCCCTTGAGGTCCTCGGACCGGTCGCTCGGGACCGCGAAGCGCTCGAGGATGGCCGCGTGGGCCGCCTGAGCCTGGGCCGCGTTGAGCACGATCTTGCCCCGGATGTCGGTCATCTCGTCGGTTTCGATGATCTGATACTCCCCTGACGGGCGCTCTAAGGCCTTCACCACGTCGGAGAGCTCGCTGAGGGGCCGGCCGTTGATCCGCTCCACGACCAGGTGGCGCAGGTTGTGGTAGCCCAGGTTCACGTCGTCGGGGAGGACGCTCGCGACCAGGATGATCTGCTTCCTCTCCGGCGCGGGCCAGCCGTAGAGCAGGTAGTGCCGGAGGTTCTCCGGCACGTCCTTCCAGGGCCAGGCGTTGGTGTAGTTGCGCGTCAGAGGTGTGAAGACCAGGCCGGCGTAGACGAAATAGGACGGACGCACGTCGTAGAAAGGGCCCTCGACCAGGGAAGGATGGTCCTTCAGCTTCAAGTCGAGCCCCAGGACCTTGCCTTCGCGCAGGATGGACACCTTCAGGGTCTCCCCGACCCTGCGCATGCTCACGGCATGGGACATGTCCACCCTTTCGTTCTTGCGGAAGGGGATGGTGCCGTCGTTGGCCACGGGGATCCCGCCCAGGCTCAGGAGCACGTCGCCTTCCCGAAGGACCTCCCAGGCGGCCGAGCCGTTGATGACCTTCTTGATGAGGATCCCGGTCTCCTTGTCCTTGAGCCCGAGGAACTTCCGGAGGGTCTCGCCCTCGGTCCTCTGCCAGACCACGCCGAGCCTGGGCGTGCCGCGGGAGCCGCCGGTGGAGGCGACCTCGTCGAGGAACCGCCGGATCAGCGGGACGGGCACGGCGTAGCCGATGTTCTGGCCCCCGAAGTGCTGGAAGGAGACCCCGACGATCTTGCCGTCCTTCATCATGGGGCCGCCGCTGTTGCCCGGGTTGATGGCGGCGTCCGTCTGGATCGTGAGCAGGCTCCTCCCCGAGTGGAGGTAGGTCGTGACCTCGATCCTGGAGACGATGCCCTCGGTCACGGAGAGGTCGTCTCCCCCGACCGGGAAGCCGTAGACCGTCGCCTTGTCCCGCTGGAAGGGGAGTTCCCCGAACTTTAAATCGCTGGCGCCTTTGAAGAACTCGGGGTCGTCCACCTTCAGCAGGGCCAGCTCGCAGTCGTGGGCCACGGTTTCCACGCGGGCCGTGTACTTGCGGGCCTGCCCGGCCTTGCGCACCTGCAAGAAGACCTGGTCGCTGGCCACGTGGGCGTTGGTGAGGATGCGGCCGCCGCTGATGATGACGCCGGAGCCGGTGCCGTTGGTCTGGGGGTTGAACTGCCAAGGCTGGTAGTAGTTGGGCACGCGGTGGGTCGCGAAGATCTTGACGACGCTGCGGCGCACCTCCTCGTCGCTCCCGGCTTCGCGGCCCGGGGCCGCGGCCTCAAGCGCCGCGGCTGAGAGAAAAAGAAGGGTCGAGACAAAAAGGATTTTCGGGATGTTCATGGTCCATATATTACAAGGTTGCCGCGATTTATGGTATAGAATCATCATGGTTTCGTCCTGGGATCTGCGCAAGGAGGTCGTGGACTGCGCCCGCCGGCTGGCTTTGCTCGGGTTCATGCCTTCGACCTCGGGCAACCTCAGCGTCCGGCTCGACCCCCGGAGGGTGCTGATCACGCCGTCCGGCCTGCCCAAATCGGCCCTTCAGCCGGGCCAGCTCGACGTCATCGACTTGGAGGGGGATTGCCTGGAGTGCGGGCTCAAGCCCACCTCCGAGCTGGGCCTGCACCTGGCCGCCTACCGCCTGCGCCCGGACGTCATGGCAGCTGTCCACGCCCACCCGCCGGCCGCGACCGCATTCGCCTGCGCCGGGGTCGAGCTTCCCGCGGACATCGCTTCGGAGGTCGTCGCCGCGCTCAAGTCCATCCCCCTGACCTCCTTCTTCATGCCGGGCTCCAAGCTCACGGATCCCGAGATGCCCGCAGACCTCCGCGAGGCCTTGCAGACGCGCGACGCCATGCTGCTCAGCAACCACGGGGCCCTGACCCTGGGCAACAGCCTGGCGATCGCCTTCCAGAACATGGAGCTGCTCGAGCACTACGCGAAGATCTGCCTGGGCGTATTCCAGTTGGGACGGCAGAAGCGCCTGAGCCCGCAGGAAGTGGCCGCCTTGATCGATCTCGGCGGGAAGTACCGCCGCGGATAGAAGACCCATGGAGCAGAAAAGACCCTCAGGAAGGCGGCCAGGCGCCTGGAGGTCGCCAGGAACGTCTTCAGCGACCCCAAGGCGCTTTCACGGCTTTCCTCCCTCACTGCATGTGAGCCGTCTTGGCCTCCTCCTCTTCGTAGGCGCTTAGGATCGCGTCCTTCGCCTCCTGGTAGGCCTCGGCGGTGATCGGGTGCGCCACGTCGTAGTAGCGCTTCTCCCCGCCGGGCTGAAGGCGGCTGGGGAAGGACACGAAGACGGATCCGTCCTTCTCCTTGGATAAGACCTTCAGGATGCGTATGTCCTTGATGACGAAGGCCCCTGCGATGACCAGCTCCGCAAAACCCAGCAGCTGCGCGCCACCCTTTCCCGCCGGCCCGCGGTAAAGCCGGATTCTCGTCGCCAGACCAGGCACTTCGATCGTCTGTTCCATGATTCCTCCCTGCGGCTGTTCGATTGCGGCCTCATAAGAAGTAATACGAGCGAGAGGCGAAAAAGTTCCCCTGCGAATAAGGCATAATACTCCCGTGAAGAAGCTCGTCACCATCGGCGGCGGCACCGGCCACTACTCCCTGCTGCGGGGCTTGAAGAACCGGGACCTAGACCTCGCCGCGGTCGTCTCCGTGGCGGACGACGGGGGGTCCACGGGCGAGCTGAGAACCGATTTCGGCATTCTGGCGCCCGGGGACCTGCGTAACTGCCTGGTGGCGCTCTCGGATGAGACTGAGATAGAGGACATCGCCAGGCTCTTCGAGTACCGCTTCCCGCAGAGGTCCAGGCGCCTGGGCGACCACAACGTGGGCAACATCATCCTCGCGGCCCTGACGCACCTGTGCGGGAACATGGCCAACGCGGTCCAGGTCGCCTCCAAGATCCTGAAGACCAAGGGGAAGGTGCTCCCGGTCTCCCTGGACGCCTCCCACCTCTACGCCCGGACCGAGAGCGGGAAGCTGCTCAAGGGCCAGCTCCAGGTCAGCTATCCGGCCCGCGGGGAGAGGATCGCGCAGGTGTGGCTCAAGCCCGCGGCCAACGCGTACCGCGACAGTGTGAGCGCCATCCGGGAAGCGGACCTCATAGTCATCTGTCCTGGAGACCTCTACGGGAGCGTGATCCCCAATTTCCTGACCAAGGGCATCCGGGAGGCGATCGGGGCCGGCAGGGGGCGCCTGGCCTACGTCTGTAACCTGGTGACCAAGCAGGGCACCTACGGATTTTCGGCGAGCGATTTCGTCCGGGAGATCGTGCGCTACTGCGGCCGCAAGCCGGATTTCGTGGTCTACAACACCAAGAGGCCCACGCGGACCGTGGTGGACAAGTACCGGAAAGAGGCCTCTTCCTTCGTGGCCCCTGATGCGGCCCGCCTCAAGAGCCTGGCCGGGAAGGCGGTCCCAGGCGCCCTGCTGGTCGAGCACGACTCCGGCGACAAGCGCATCGTGAGGCACGACTCCGAGAAGACCGCGCGCCTCATCATGGAGCTGCTCTGAAGAGTCGTTATTGAATTTGTAACACCCCTCATATACACTTAGGTCGCGTCCAAACTTTCCAAACGGCGGAGGTTTGGACGTCCCAAACATCCGAACTGCGTAGGTTCGGGACGTCCCGAAGCTATGACGTCCGGTTGTTCGGGACGTATCGAACCTGCGTCGTCTGGGAAGTTCGATACGCCAAACGGAATCCGGCTTATGCATAAGTCGAAAGGCGGATATTGAAACAGGGAATGACTCCTGGATTCGACGCAATACTTGCGACAAGCGCTCGCGCCCTGTCCGGGCGCTCGGCGGCTTATGGCTGAAGAATCCGACAAGAAGAAGGACCCGAATCTGCCGCCTCCGCCGGGAGGAAGGTTTCCCAAGCTTCCCTTCAAGCTTCCGGGGCTCCCGCCCCTGCCTGGTCTGCCCCAGGCCGGCGCGGCCGGAAAACCCGGGACACCTCCGGCGCCCTCGCAGGGGCCGCCGCCGCCGCAGATGCCCCAGATGCCCGGCGCCTCCGCCCCTCCCTGGGGCGCGATGCAGCAGTTCCAGGGCGCGCCGGGCGCCATGCCTTACGGTTTTCCGCAGATGCCCATGGCGTGGCCGGCCTTCATACCCGTGGCCGCCCAGCCTGCGCCGGCCCCCGCTCCTCCTCCCGAGCCGCAGCCTCCGGCGGGCCCCTCCCCGGCGGACATGAAGATCTCCGAGCTCGAGAAGCGCCTGCTCGAGGAGCGGGAGAAGGTCCTCCTGGCAAACCTCAAGTCCAAGGAAGAGTCCGCCGTGTCCGTGCGGGTGGAGAATTCGCTCCGGGAGATCCAGGACAAGCTCCGCCGGGACCGGCGCGATGCGGAATCGGAAGAGTACCGCCTGAAGCAGGAAGCCCGCATCCAGGAGCTGGAGAACAAGATCGTCTCCGAGCGGGAAACGTGGGTCGCCACGCTGAGGAACCAGCTGCAGGGCGGCGAGGCGAAGGACAAGGAGACCGAGGTGCAGGTGGCCTCCCGCATCCAGCAGCTGGAGCGCCGCTGGCTGGATGAGAAGGCCCGCTGGGAGGAGCTGCTGCGTGCCAGGGAGGACGAGCTCAGAGGGGCCCGCGCGCTCATCGAGAAGCTCAAGGGCGCGGATGTGGAGTGCCAGAAGCTCGTCCAGGAGAAGAAGTTCAACGAAGAGCGCATCCAGCGGCTGACTCAGGCTCACGCGGCCCTGCAGGCCCGCGCCGCCGCGGCCGATGAGCGGGACCGCGAATATTTCCAGAACAAGGCGGAGCTCGACAAGACCCGCGAGCAGCTTCAGATCGCGCTCGAGAGGGCCGGCCGGGACGCGGAGGGCATGCGCACGGCTTTCCGGGAGCGCGAAGAGCGCCTTCTGGCCGATATCGAGAAGCTCCAGGGCGAGCTGGGTGCCCTCGGCCCGCGCCTTAGGGCCGAGCACGAAGTCGAGGCCCGCCGCCTGAAGAACGAGTACGAAAGCGACATCAGGAAGGCCCGGGCCCAGCAGGACATGACGGACGCCGCCCTCCAGCGGATGCGCGCGGTGGGAGGGGCCCTCGAGCGGCAGGCGGCGCTGCTGCGCGACCAGGCGGAAGAGGGCAAGAAGCTGAAGGAGGAGCTCCAGCGGGTCAGCGACCGCTACAAGTCCGAGTTCCTCGTGCTCCAGCGCAAGTGGCAGGACCGCGAGGCGGAGATCCGCAGCGAAGCCGCGGCCCAGTACGCGGGCCAACTGGAGGCGGAGAAAGCCAAGCTCAAGCTGCAGGCCCAGGCCGAGCTGCAGAGCCGCGTCGCGGAGGCCCAAGAGCGGATGAAGGAAGATATGGACAAGGAGCTCGCGGTCCGGGAGCGGGCTTTCCAGACCAAGGTGGAGGCGGAGCTGGCGGCGCGGGTGAGGGCTGTCCAGCACGACGCCGACACCTTCGAGCGCCGGGCCGAGGAGATCCGCCGCAAGGCCGAAGCGGATACGCAGGACCGCATGAAGGCCATCCAGGCCAAGGCCGAGGAGACCCAGCGCCGGGCCGAGGAGGCCTGCCGCAAGCTCCAAGAGGAGCTTGATCTATCGACGAAGCAGGGCGAGTCCCTGCGCAAGGGGATCGACGATTTGAAGCGGCAGCTCGCCCATGAGGAGAGCAAGACGGCCGCGGTCTCGCGGCAGTGCGCCGTGGAGCGCAGCGAGCGCGAGAAGGAGAAGGCGGCCCTGCACGCGACGATGCTCAAGCTCCAAGACGAGCTCTCGCAGGCGGCCGAGAAGCTGGAGGCCGCTGAGAAGCGCTCCTTCGCCCTGAGCGCGGACCTCGAAGCCGCCAACCAGGTGCGCCAGGCGCAGGAGGCCCAAGCCCGGCGCTCCGTGGACGAGACCAAGGAGCTCGTGGACCGCTGCGGCGAGCTCAGCGAGACGGCCCATTCCCTGAGCGAAGACGAGGCGCGCCTGGAGGAGACCCTGCGCGAGGAGAAAGCGCGCTTTGAAGCGGAGTCTCAGGAGCTGAAGCGGCAGCTGGAGGCTCGGCTGAGCGAACAGAAGGGCCTTCTGGAAGAGGAGAAGGACGCTCTGGCAAAGGAGCTGCGCCAGGAGATCGGGCGCCTGGAAGCGCGGCTGAGCGAGGAGGGTGACGCCCACGATGCGCGGCTCAAGGCGGCGCAAGACGAGAAGGAAATGCTCAAGCGCAAGATGGACATGGCCCAGGCCGAGCTGCTGGGAAGGCTCCGCGCGCTCGAGTCGCAGCTGGGCCGGCCGCCGGACACGTCCTCATAAGTCCGACTCACGCAAATACCTGAAGGAACTTTTCGCCTCTTGAACAAGGGCGGCCGAGGGATCTTGAGCCCGGCTCATCGGCTGGGGTCGGACTGTCCGCCGAACTAGGCCGACCGATTCCGCGGCCTATTTCGGGATTGGGAGAGGCAAGGCGAAGGCGAAACGATGATTTTTGCGGGAGTTTTCGTGGTATCATTGATTCATTCAGCCGGTCTATGCCGACCGGCTCAATGATATAGTTAGCCGAATCAAAGGAAGGATCGATACGTGAAATGGTCCTTGCCATTTGGGAGTTTTCGAGTTAAACTAAGTCCATGACCAAGGTTCAACTCCTCGAGCGGGAAGTCAAGAAGCTTGACCGGACCAGCTTGGTAGCCTTTCGGAATTGGTTTCGCCAATACGATTCAGCTGCCTGGGATCGCCAGATCGAACGGGATGTTCGTGCTGGCATGCTTGAAAAACTGGCGACAGAAGCAGTCTCCTCGTACAGGGCTGGGAAGACCCGAGAACTTTGAAGCATCTTGCCTCCGCGAGATTTTGGCGCTGCCATCGGTCGCTACCACGCCCAATCCAGGAATTGGCGACCAAGAACTTTGAGCTGCTAAAGTCAGACCATCGACACCCCTCGCTGCACTTCAAAAAGATCGGAAGGTTTCGTTCGATCCGCATCGGCCTGAATCACCGAGCCCTTGCTGTCGAGGTTCCGGAGGGCCTTGTTTGGTTCTGGATTGGGAATCACTCCGAATACGACAAGATGATCGGCTAACATCGCCTTGAGCGGACGGCGGCCAGGCAGAGGTAGCACTTATAGCCGCCGCCGCTCAGGCATGCGTTGACGGAGCTATCAAAGGCAATACACGCAACGGGGTCCCATCGGGCCCTGGCGCACAAGTGGTATAACTGTTATACTATTCAGAGATGGAACATTTCGAGTTTGATCCCAAGAAAAGCCAGCGCAATAATGCGCGCCATGGAATCGACCTTGCTTGGGCTCAAAGCTTATGGGAAGAAACACATGTCATCATTGCCGCCAAAAACGTTGCCGGCGAAAGTCGCTACCTGATCTTGGCGAAGGTGGAGGACAAGTGTTATGCCGCCGTCTTTACAAGGCGGGGAGAGGCGATAAGGCTCATCAGCTGTCACCGAGCGGATCGCAGATTGGAGAGGGAATATGAAAACCATGTCCAGAGCCAAGAAGACCAAAAGCATTAGCGCAGCAGCCTTTGACAGGAAATTCGACCGCGGCGAGGACATTTCCGCATATCTTGACCTCAAGAACGCTACCGTTGTCCAGCGGGTCAATGTCGACTTTCCATCCTGGATGGTCGAGATGCTAGACCACGAGGCAATCAAGCTAAACGTGTCTCGCCAAGCTATCATCAAGATGTGGATACGAGAACGACTCGATCCTTCTCATCGAATAACACTATGAGCCCGTCTAACATCGGCTTCGGCGGGCGCGCCATAATGCGGTACACTCTTTTTGGTGGCGCGCGCCGCCGAGCCTGGCGTTGACAGCGGCAATGATAATCGCTCCAATCCGCATCGCGGCCTCGGGAACGACTTGTACAAATGCCGAGGCATTCGCTTGACCGGCCGGCGGCCGAGTGAGGTAATCTATATAGCCGCCGCCGGCCAGCGCCGGCGTTGAGGCGTCAAGAATCCCAACGGTATCGCACACAGCAGGAGGAGACACATGCCTCAATTCAAACCGGATCAAGGTATTCATCTTGTATAGTCATTCTGACAGCCAGCAAGTCGCCATCGAGTTGTTGTACCTCGTCTACTCCGGCGTCCTGAACCTGTAGCCGAACCTCTCCACGGTCTCGATCCAGCGGCCCGCGCGCCGGCCCAGGGCGAGGCGCAGGCGGCTGATGCCGACGTCCACGGCCCGAGTGTTCGCCGCAGCGCTCATCCCCCAGATGGCCTCCAGGAGGTAGACCCGGCTTAAGACCCGGCCGGCCTTGCGCATGAGGATCTCGAGCAGCTCGAACTCCCTCGGACGCAGGTCCGCCTTCTTGCCGCGCACGCGGCACTCGTGGCGCGCCGGGTCTAAGGCGATGGGGCCGACGCTCATGGCGAAGCCCAGGCGCTCCTCGCGCTCGAAGCGCCGGCGCAGGACCGCCTGGATGCGCGCGGTCAGCTCCGCCGGGTCGCAGTTCTTCAGGACGTAGTCCTCGGCGCCCAGCTCGAAAGCCGCGGCCACCTCCGCGTCGAGCCTCCGGGAGCTGGCCGCGATGACCGGCAGCTTCGCGCCGGCCTCGGCCTGGCGCGCCATCGCGAGCCAAGCCAGCCCTTCCATGTCCGGGAGCTTGCTGTCCAGGACCGCCAGGTCCACGCGGCGCTCCCGGAGCATCCGCATGGCTTGGGCGCCGGTCTTGGAGAAATCCACCAGGTGTTCCGCTTGGGCCGCGCAGGCGCGGATGAGGCCGCAAAACCTCTCATCCTCGCTGATGACAAGCAGGCGGTAGCCCATGACGGTTTTTAGTGTAACAGGATTTCAGTACCATTTCAAATCAATCTATTAAAAAATCAATTACAAGGCTCTATAAAGCGGTTGATTTATCAGTAGAATTTGTGAACGCTGATAGTTTCCTAAATGTTACAACAGTGTAATTCATACGTATTAATTTTCTTCCATATTTATAAACGGGAATTGATCGGGGGGAGAATGTATCGGATTCTCGCGGTAGAGGACGATGTCATCATGCAGAAGGTCCTTCGAGACACCATCAAGCCGGAAGGATTCGAATATCTTTTCAGCCCCACGGGCCAAGAGGGGATCGAGACGGCCCGCAAGGAGAAGCCGGATCTGGTCCTGCTCGACATCCATTTGCCGGACATGAGCGGCATGGAGGTCTGCCGGAGCCTCAAGTCCGACGCGCGCACCCGCCACATCCCGGTCCTCATGCTCACAGGGAAGGCCTGGGAGGTGAGCCGGCGCGTCCAAGGCCTCGATCTGGGCGCCGAGGATTATCTCCTCAAGCCCATCAGCCCGCGGGTGCTCGTGTCCAGGATACGCGCGATCCTGAAGCTCGCAACCAAACCGACCTGATCCAATGGATCCAAAAAACCAGATGCTCGCGGCCTGCGCCTTCTCCGCCCTCCTGTTCTCGGCCCCGGCTTTTGCCGGGACCTCATTGACGGGGACCACGGCGTCCATCCCCCGCCAGACCCTCAACGGAGGCGGGGGAGTCTCTACCGGCTGGGACAACATTCTGGCGGCCTCCGCCGGCGAAGTCGGGATCACCGCCTTCTCAGGCGTCAACTTCGCGATGCAGCCCGGGCTCATGAACATCGCGGCCCAGCCGGGCACCGTCACGGCCATCACAGCGTTGAGCAACAAGACCACAGGGACGCTCGAGCTGGCCTGGACCGCTCCGGGCCTCGACGGCCCCCTCGGAAAAGTGACCGGAGGCTACTACCGCATCGACGCCTCCTCCGATCCCCTCCACGTCTTCGACCCAGCCGTCTTCACCGCCTCTTATTCCGTCACCGGCGACATCGTGCCGGGCAGCTTGCAGTCCTATCTCCTGACCGGCCTCCTGCCCAACACCACGTACTACACACGCGTCTATCTGGCCGACGCGCGCAAGGCGGCTTCGGAGACCTCCGCGACGGGCGCCGACTCCACGTGGGCGAACCTTCCCGCGGCCCCGGTGGTCAGCGGGGTCTACTCCTCCAGCGTGACCATCAGCTGGGCCCTTCCCGCGGGCGGAGCCTCCGGGTACCAAGTCGATTCCTCAAGCGACTCCGGCTTCACGGGCGGGACAGTGACGTCTTCCTCCACGCCCAGCGGGGCGGCCCTCACGCTGACCGTGGCGGGCTTGGTCCCCAATACGACCTACTTCTTCAAGCTCAGCAGCCTGAACTGGCAGCAGGACAGGACTTCCATGACGAATGTCACGGACTTTCTCAAGGTCTGCACCCTGCTGGGCGGGCCGGTCGAGATCGCCGGCCTCAAGTTGACTACGGACGCGTTCAGCAGGACGGTGACCTTGGAGTGGAGCAACCAACCCTTCATGTACTCCAACGGCGTGCTCATCCAGGTGAGCACCAACCCCATCACCTCCACGGTCACAAACGGCGCCGCTTATGCGGACAACTTGGCGTTCCCGGACGGCTCGGTGGCTAAGTCGGTGGCCGTCAACCTCTCCAGCTACTCTGAAACAGTGGAGCTCGACGTACCCCGCTGGTACAACCTGTACAGCAAGGATACGGCGAACATCTACTCCTCCAGCGTCTCCCTCACCAGCATCATGCTGGACCTGCCGCCCATGGCGCCGGCCGGCGTCTATTCCTCGCTCAGCGCGGACCGCACCAAGATCACACTCTACTGGAGCAAGGTGACCTCGAACGCGGACGGCACCGCGTTCAGGAATCCGGCCTCCTCGAGCACCTGGGACATAAGCGGCTACGTCGTCCTGTGCGCCAGTGGAAGCCTCGGCGCCAGGTGGGAAAAAGTCGGGGAGCCGGTGCCTGCGGGCGACACCAGCGTCACGGTCTCGGGTCTGAATCCGAAGGAAACCTATTTCTACAAAGTGGTGCCGGAGGATAGCCTTAATAACCAGGCAGATTCCGGCATGATCGTGTCCAACCAGGGCGACCTCTTCGCCGTCGTGCCGAGCACTATCAGCACCTCGTACCTGAGGATCTCCGCCTCCGTCGCCGCGATGCTCCAGCCTTCCGGCAATCCCAGCGGCAAGTCCCTGCTCGTTCGCGGGTCGAGCGAGACGGTGAAGGACTCGAATGTCCTCAAATCCGTCGCCTTCAACGTCTTCGAGGGGGACTCGGGCAAGCCCGCGGCCTTGAGCTTTCCCAGCAACAGCCTCGAGGTCGCGCTCCATTACGGCAGAGACGCCAACGGAGAGCCGATAGGGGAGCAAGCCGTCGCCTCCGACAGCCTGGCCGCTTATTGGCACAACGGCCGCGAGTACATGAAGGTCTTCGGCCGGGTGGACCCGGCCGCCCAGACTGTCTCCCTGCGGACTTCCGCGCCCGGCAAGTACCAGCTCCGCCGGGTGGCGCGCTCGCAAGGGGTGGACTTCAACCTCGCGAGCATCCCCAACAAGGCCATCACCCCAAACAACGACGGCCGCAACGACATCTTCCAGGTCGTCTTCGACAACCCCAACGCTTCGGACTACAGCGGCAAGATCTTCGACATCCGCGGGGCCTTCGTCTCGGATATGAGCGAGGGGACGGTCTCCGGCTACAGCCTGAAGTGGGACGGGAAGGCCAACGGCAGGACGGTCTCGCGCGGGGTCTACATCTATCAGGTCCAAGGCGAGGGCAAGACCTTTAACGGCACGGTACTGGTGATCCGATGAAACCTCCGGCCATGTTCCTGCTGCTTCTCTGCTCTCCGGCCTACGCGGCCTACGAGGACCTGGGCGCCGGCGCGCGCGCGCCGGGTATGGGCAACGCGTTCGCGGCCGTGGCCGACGACGTGTACGCCATCCACTACAACCCGGCCGGGCTCGGAACCCTGAAGCGGCCCCAGCTCGGAGCGGCCTACGCCAAGTTGTTCCTGGGCTTAAGCGACAAATCCGACCTGGGGACCTCCTTCATCGGCTACGCCCATCCAATAAAGGAAGGGCGCTACGGGACCCTGGGGACCGCGTGGCACGCCTTCACCCTCAACAATATCTATCGCGAAGACACGTTCTATGCGTCCTACGGCCGCTTGCTCCACACGGACGCGCGCGGCGGGGAGCTCAACGGCGGGCTGACCTTGAAGTACCTGCGCAGCTCCTTCGGCTACTTCTCCGAGTCGGACCAGTCGATCAGCTACACCGGCCAGTCGGGTCCGGACCCGGTCCTATCCGGAAGCTCGAAGCAGGGCTGCGCGGACGCGGACCTGGGGCTTCTCTACCGCTTCGCCAAGCACTATGCCGTGGGCCTGCAGGCTACCCACCTCACCCGGCCCAACGTCGCCTTCAACTCCGGCGATCCCGACAAGCTCCCCCTGGGGGTCAAGCTCGGCTTCAACTACCGCAGCCTCATCTCCAACCTGGTCGCCCAGCTCGACACCCAGGAGTCGCCAGCTGGCTCGCGCGACACTATCGCGACCTTCGCAGCTGAGCGCTGGTTCCCCCAGCTCTTCGTCGGCGAATTCGGCGCCCGCGGGGGCATGAGCTTCGGCTCGCGCGACTTCGCCCAGCTCGCCATGGGGCTCTCCTACCGCTGCCGGCGCTTCGTGCTGGACTACGGCTTCGGCTTCCCTCTCAAAGGGGTCTCCTCGACGGCCGGCACGCACCGCTTCGCCCTGACGTTCCGCTTCGGCCGGGCTTCCGGCGAGGAGGAAAGCCTGGAGATGGTCCTGGAGGCCATGCGCGAGATGCGCTCCGGCGCGCCCGTGAGGCTGAAGGCGGAGGCCGCGGGCCTCTCCGCGGCCGAGAAGGCCGCCTTGGAAGAGCGCCTGGCCCACGCCCGCCTCATGGAGATATCGGGGCGCTACAAGGACGCGCTGGACAAGCTCGATCTGGCGCTCAAGCTCGCGCCCAAGGACAATGACCTGCTGGTCCACCACAGGCGCCTGAGCGATGTGGCCGCCCGCTTCCCACAGCTCGCCGATTACCGGAGCGACCCGGTCCAGGCGGCCCTGCACCAGGGCCTGCGGGCCTATCTGGCCGGGCAGGATGAGCTCGCGGCCGGCAATCTGGCCGCGGCCCTGGAGCTCAAGCCCGACGACAAGGACATCGAGGACTTCCTGGCGCAGATCCGCAGGGAAAGCGCCCTGGCCAGGCCCGCGGCCCTGCCTGAGAGAACGCAGCCCGCCTTCCCCGGCGCCTCGAAGCTGGCGCGCGCCGAGAGCGCCATAGAGGAGCGCCGCTACGACGAAGCCGTCGAGCTCTGCCTGGACGTCCTGCGCGAGGACGAAGGGAACCTCGAGGCCTGGCAGGACCTCGGCACGGCGTACTTCGCGCTGAAGGATATGGACGCCTCGCTCAACGCCTGGCGCAGGGCCTACGAGCTGCAGAAGAGCCCCTCGCTGCGCATCGCGATCAAGGGCCACATCCGCTCGATCGAGCGCCTGCGCGAGCGCGGCGGGAAGGAGCCTCGGGAAGCGAAGCCCAAGCCAGCGGCGCCGGAGGACGCGGCCCCGCAGGAGCGGACCAAGATGTCCGCCGAGGAGACGCAGGCCCTCTACGACAAGGGGGTCTCGTACTACCTCAAGCGCGACCTCGATAGCGCCCGCAAGGCCTTCGAGGCCATCCTGGAGTCCGATCCCTTCAACGCGGAGGCGGCCAAGGCCCTTCTGCGCATCCGCGGAGAGAAGCCATGAGCATCCGGGCGAAATATTCGACGATCACGGCCTCCATCGTCTGCGGCGTCATGCTGTGCACCGTTTTCCTCGTCTCGCGCTCCCAGCGGGGAGTTCTCAAGGAGGACGCCCAGAGGCGCCTGGAAGGCACGCTCAACAGCGTCCTGCGCGTGGCGCAGGAGTCCATCGCGGCCTCAGACGAGCTCATGCTCTACGGCTTCGTGGAGGCGCTGCGCAGGGACAGGCCGGAAATCTCCTCGGTGACCGTGATCCGCGGCGCCCGCGCGCCCAGGGTGATCGGGGAGGAGTCGGCCGGCCGGCGCGTCATCACCCGGCGCCTGGACGCCTCGGCCGGGAGCCCCGAGGAGATCATGGTCCGCTTCGGCATAGCGGACCGGGAAATCGAAGGGGAGATCGCGCGCGCCTTCAGGCCGATGCTGGCGCAGACCATGGCGATCGGCCTGGTTTTCATGGCGCTCGGGATATGCGCCGCGCTCTATGTAGGAAAGCTGCTCGGCGAGCCCTTGAGGCTGCTCGCCAAGGCGGCCGGGGCCGTCTCCCAAGGCGACATGGACGCCAAGGTTCCGGAGGGGGGCCGCGACGAGCTGGGCGCCCTGGCTCGGCAGTTCAACCGCATGACCGCGAGCCTCAATGACCTCATGAGGCTCCGCGAGGACCTCCTCCACACCCTGACGCACGAGCTCAACACCCCGCTGGCGGGCCTGAAGGGCTACCTGGAGCTCTGGCAGGACGGCAAGCTCGACGGGGAGCCGACCCGGCAGAAGGAGGCCCTCGAGACCATGGCCGCGGCAGTCTCGCGGATGGAGTCCTGCTTGGCCGGGGCCCTGCTCCTCTTCCGCGCGCAGGAGCGCGGCCGCCACCCGGAGCGGAACAAACTCGTCTGGGTCAACGAGGTCGTCAACGAGGTTATCGCCCTTTTTTCCGGGGTGGCGCAGTCCAAGGGCGTCGCCCTTGAGGCGCTGGGCGAGGGCGAGATCGGCTGCGTCTATACCGAGGAGGACCTCCTGCGGCAGGCGGCGACCAACGTCCTTTCCAACGCCGTGAAGTACACCCCCGAAGGCGGGAGGGTCCTCGCGGGGCTCAAGACCACGGACGCGGAGCTGACGCTCTGGATCTCGGACACGGGCCCCGGCATCCCGCCGGAGTCCATGAAGGACATCTTCTCGAAATTCGACCGCTCGGGCGCCGGGACAAAGTCCCGGGAGTTCGGGACCGGCCTGGGACTCAGCATCGCGAAGAAGGCGGTCGAAGCCATGGGCGGACGCATCTGGGTCGAAAGCGAAGCGGGCAAGGGCTCGACATTCTACATCTCCATCATGAAGCAGCCCCAAGCGAAGACGGCGGAGGTCGCATGAAAACCATTATCAGGGCAATCCTCGTCTTGAGCGTCCTGTCGGCCGCGATGCAGGTCCTGGCCCAGGGCGCCCCGGGGCTCATCAATTTCCAGGGCCGCCTGACCGACTCCTCGAACAATCCCAAGACCGGGGCCCACGAATTCGCCTTCCAGCTTTGGACCGCCTCCCCCGACGGCGACTTGCTCTGGTACGAGACCCAGCCGAACGTCCCAGTCGCCAACGGGATCTTCTCCGTTCAGTTGGGCGCCGTCACCCCCCTGCCGCCGGGCCTCTTCGCCGGGACCACGCTCTACCTCCAGGTCACTGCGGACGGCGTGGTCCTCAGCCCCCGGGAGCGGCTGGTCAGCTCCCCCTACGCCTTCGGCGCCGAGCTGCTCCACGGCCACAGCGCCGATTACTTCCTCTCCACGGCTTCCGTCGCCCAGCAGATCGCCGGAGCCAAGACCTTCACCGGGGCCCTGACCATCCCGGGGCCGACTTTCTTGGCCGGCCAGGCCGCTGACCCGGCCGGCTCGGCCGGAGCCGTGTACTTCAACTCCGCCACCAACAAGCTCAGGCTGCACATCGGCTCGGGGTTCGTGGATGTCGCCACAGGCGCCGTCGGGGGCATGCAAACGGTGTCCGCCAAGGGGGACCAGTTCTCAGGAGACGGAGCCGCGACTCCCCTGGCCCTGCAGTCGTCCTCCGTGACCCTGCAAGGCAACGCCGTAAACTCGGCCAATGGGCTCCTCAAGCTCGACCCCAGCGGGAAGCTTCCCGCGCTCAACGGCTCGCTTCTGACCGGCATCGTGGACACGACGAAGGTGGCGAAGACGGGAGACACGATGAGCGGGGACCTCAATGTGGGCAGCGGCACGAACGCCGTGACCGTATCCACTTCCGGCCACATCACGCTGGGCAACATCGTTCAGCCGGCCGGGGCCCGGGGCCGCGTCTTCTTCGACCCGTTCGCCAACGGCGGCTACGGCGCCGTGCGCGTGAGCCTCGACGGCGTAAACTTCGTGTCCATCGCGACCGGCTCCATCGGCGGGGGCCTCACCTCCATCAATTCGGACCCGAACCAGTTCTCTGGTCTTGGCACCCAAGCCAATCCCCTAAGCCTCAAATCCTCATCAGTCACCCTGCAGGGAAACCTGTTCAACGGAGCAAAGCAGCTTCTCCTCCTGGACGCAGGCGGGCTGGTTCCGCTGGCGAATCTTGGAGGCATCACGAGCGTGCAGTTGGCCGCGAACGCTGTGGACGCCAACAAGCTCGCCGCTGATGCCGTCACCAACGCCAAAATCCTCGACGGCGCGGTAACGGGCGCCAAGATCGCGGCCCTCGCCATCGACTCCAGCAAGCTTGGCGCGAATTCCGTCGACAAGGAGAAGATCGTCGCGCTCACGATCGACTCCAGCAAGCTCGCGGCGAACTCAGTCGACGCAGAAAAGCTGGTCAACAACGCGGTCACCGGCGCCAAAATCGCAGCTCTCGCCATCGACAGCTCCAAGCTCGGCGCGAATTCCGTTGACAAGGAAAAGATCGTCGCGCTCACGATCGACTCCAGCAAGCTCGCGGCGAACTCAGTCGACACAGAAAAGCTCGTCAACAACTCCGTCACCGGCGCCAAA
>JACRDO010000138.1 GCA_016212885.1 Elusimicrobiota bacterium
GGTGCTTGGAAAGGCGCTTGGGAGCACGGCGTCGGGGCTCTCTGAGTTCTATGGGATGTTCATGGGGGCCGGGTTCCGGTCTAAAGCGCTGGATTTCGACTACACGCTGCTGCCGTACGGGGAGCTTGGAAACGCGCACCGATTTTCGATCAGCATGCGCTTTGGCCGCGGAAAGCCGGCGAAGATTCAGAAAAATGACGCGAAGGGAGAAGTGCGATGACAAAAACATCCCAGTGCCTTTCCGATATCCTCAGGGTCATCCTGGCGCTCAGCCTCGCATGGGCGAACAGCGCCTGGGCCGCGGCGCCAAACACCCTGACCTACCAAGGCCGGCTCAAAGAATCCGGCCTGCCCTTCACAGGGGTCAAGTCCGTGGAGATCAAGCTGTGCACGGCGCAGACCGCGGGAATCTGCCAAGGCGCGGGGGCTCAGAACGTCTACGTCTCGACCGGCCTCTTCCGCACGACTTTCACGGTCCCCTCCGCCGTGGACCTGACGAGCGGGGTGTGGTACCTGGAGCTCAGCGTGGGCGGCGTGACCCTTTCGCCGCGCGAGATGCTCACCTCAAGCCCCTACGCGGTCTTCGCCTCGACCGCCGGGACCGTGCTCGCGGGCTCGATCGACTCCGGCAAGCTCGCGGGCGGCGCGGTGGACTCCTCCAAGCTGGCGAGCGACTACAACTCCCTGGCGCTGGTCACCGGCGGCCTGCTGAGAATCCCGGCGGGCGACACCGGCAAGCTCGGCATCGGGACGACGCAGCCAGCGACGAAGCTCGACGTCGCCGGCAACGCCCAGTTCGGCTCGGGCGCGGCGAGGAGCACTTTCAGCGCGACCGGTGCGCTCGCTTTCCCGGCCGCCTATTCGCCCGTGGCGCCCCAGGAAGCGGCCACCAAGGCCTACGTCGACGGCCAAGTGGTCGGCGGCGGCAGCGGCTGGCTGAAGGACGGGACGGTGGTCAGGCTGACCAGCGCACTCGACAACGTGGTGGTCCAGTCCACGCTGAGCGTCCAGGGCGGGGGAGCGTCCCTCTACTCTATCGGCACTTCCTCGGGCATCAACGTCGGCGGCACCGGCGGCGTCTACGCCGCCTTCCTCTCCGGCATTCACGTCGGCGACGGCTCGGGGCTCGCTAACGTCTCCGGCACCGACGCGACCAAGGTCCTCAAGGCCGGCGATGCCATGACCGGGCAGTTAACCATCAGGAGCGCAGGCGTGAACGTCTCATCCATCTCCGCGCTGGGAGCCCTCGGCGTAGGCGGGATCGGGCTCTCGGCAGGCACCCTGGTGGTCAAATCCACCTCTACGGACGCGGCCAATCCCGTGGTCAACATCCAGAACAACGCAGGCGCCGAGCTCATGCGCGTCCAGCAAGATGGCAACGTCGGCATCGGCGCCACGAGCCCCGCCTACAAGCTGGACGTCAACGGCGGGGGCGCGATCCTGCGCTCAAGCTCCATGACCCTGACGGGAATGGCCGCTCCGGTCTTGTCGCTTGCGGGGCAGGGCGCGATCTACTTCGACGCCGCGGCCAACAGGTTCAAGGCGTCGGAGAACGGCGGGGGTTATTCGGATCTGGTCGTCGCTGCGGGATCCGTGGACTCGGAGAAGCTGGCGCCCAACGCGGTGACGAACGCCAAGCTCGCGGCGAACGCGGTGGATTCCGGGAAGCTGGCGCCCAACTCGGTCTATACCGCGGCGATCCAAAACAACGCCGTGACGAACGCCAAGATCGCGGGCGGAGCCGTCGACTCGGCCAAGCTGGCCAATGATTACACCTCATTGGCCAGGGTCACCGGCGGCCTGATGACGATCCCGGCGGCCGACACCGGGAAGGTCGGCATCGGGACCGCGAGCCCGGAAAAGACCCTGCATGTTGCAGGGGATCTGCTGCTGCCGAACGTGAATTCCGTGTTTATGAAGGATTCCGTAGGAAGCGCGCACCGGATTCTTACTCTGAATAATGATAACTGGCTATGGCTGACCAGCAACTCGGGGGAAATCCGAATCGCGGACTCCGTCGGCAGTACGCCGCTGATGACGCTCATGACAGTCGGCGCGCTGGCAGGCAGGGTGGGCATTGGGACCATCAACCCCGCGGCCAAGCTCGACGTCCAGGGAACGGGGGGCATCAACGTCCAGTACGGCCTGAGCGCCGCGACCGCGAGCCTCAGCGGA
>JACRDO010000137.1 GCA_016212885.1 Elusimicrobiota bacterium
ATTTGTATCGGAAGACACTGGATACGGCGCGCATATTTCTTGTAGCTCTGAGCGGTGAGCTCTGAGCCACGACTTTATGAAGACCGTTGACGACAGCTCACGGCTCATGGCTCATAGCTCTCTTGGGCTGCGGGCGAAGCCGCGCAGGGGCTTCAAGGTTGCCTCCAGCTGGTAGGCCTGGCTGTCCGCCGTCTTCCTCTCGTTGGCGACCCGCTTGTCCACCAGGTCCGCCCTGCGCTCCTCAACAGAGATCTCCGCGGCCATCTGCCGCTCCCGGATCTCGCGCTTCTTCTCCTCGACCGCGATCTCGGTGTTCAGCTCGTTCTCCTTGATGATCCGCTCCTGCTGGATCGAGGCGTTGCGTCGCTCGTAGACGGCCAGGTCCGCCCCTTGCTTGAGCCTCTCGCGAGCCTCGGCCTCCAGGGCCTTGGCCATATCAGGCGTGGGCCGGATGCACTGGACCGATACCGCGAGGATCTCCACCCCGAGCATGACCACGGCTTCGGCCTGGGAGAGGTCATTGCGGACCTCGGCCACGATGGCCTCGCGCGGGGGGCGCTTCTGCACCACGGAGCGGGTCAGCACCTGAGCCGCCAGGACCAGGCGCGTCCCCAGTTGTTCGTCGCCGTCCATATTGATGTTCGAGTCCGGCTGCGCGCTGAAATCCAGCATGGCGGCCAGCCTCCGAGGCTCGCTCACCCGGTAGGAAATCTGCCCCTGGATGGCGACCTCCTGGAAGTCAGCGGTGGTCTCGTTGAACACGAACGGCAGGTCCCGGCTTTCCAGCGGGACCTTCACGATCGTGGAAACAGGCGCAAAGTAAAGGAGAGAGAGCCCCGCCCCCTCGCGCCGGACCTTGCCGTTCCGGCAGTGCAGAACGTAGGTCGTGGGGTCCGCCTTTGCGTATCTGAAGCCGAGCATGGCTGCCACCTCCATTAGTGTAGCTCTGACACTAGTATAGTGTGTATTTGACACTTGTCAAGGCCCAGGCCAGATAACCGCTGGAAGCGGCGCCCGGACATCGGCGGCAAGAGTCTATGCGCGGGGACTGCGGCTGGTCTTTTTCCGTCTGATGCGCCAGAGGAACGCGCCGAAGCCCAAAGCTCCCGCGGCGCACAGAAGGGCCGCTGCCCAGAGCCATAGCCCGGAAAATGCCGCATAGACAGGCCGCCGCGAAACCCGCCCCACGGAGGCGGGCTTCTGCGCGGCCGGAGGCAGGGGCGCCATACCCTGCGGCGCGGGCAGGCCGCCGGATTGCATGGCCGCGGCGACGGTCTCAGTGTCGATTTCCACCTCTGCAGGCTCCAGACGACCCTTGCTCCGGACGTAATCCCCATAGGCGCGCGCGAGCTCGCTGTCCGGATCGAACCTCGCAGCGGCCGCGAGGCTTGCGACCGCCTCATCGGTCCGGCCGAGGCTGAACCGCACCCAGGCCAGGACCTCATGGCTTTGGGCGGAGCGGGGAGCGAGGTGGACCGATGCTTGGGCGCATTTCTCGGCTTCGACGCGCCGGCCGAGCGCGTCCAGGGCCTTGGCCTTGATGAGCCACGCGGCCGCGTCGCGGTTGTCCTGGCGCACAGCGGCCTCCGCATCCTTCAGCGCGCCCTTGGCGTCGCCTTCGGCCAGCTTGTTCTCGGCCACGCCGATGAGGAGCTGGGCATCGGTAATGGGCCGGGGCGCCTCGGCCGGAGCCGGAAGCGGCCGCGCTTTCGGCTTATCGGGAGCGAGCGCGGGCCCGGGCAGAAGAGGAACGCCTTGCGGCTTGCCGTCGCCCAAGGGCCGGACTTTTCCCTGATCCCCCAGCGGTTCCTCTCGAGGCGGTTCTTCAGGCTCCGCTTTCCGGTGTTTTGGGGGCTGGGGGCGGGTCCGCGGCAGCTGTTGAGCGCCGCCCTCGACCCTGGGATTCTGGCGGCCGGGAGGCTGACCGTAGGAGACCTCGCGAGTATTTCCCGCCCGCGTCGGAGGGGCGGGCTCGAACTGCGGGACCTGGGGGAGGTCCAGCCTCTGCGAAAGCGACGGCCTCGGCCGGCCCGCCGTCGAGTTTTCCACGCCGACAAGCTCCGCCCCCCACAGGCCGGGCACGGCGTAGGGATCACGGGCTCTCCTGCTGCGTCCGACGGGATAGAGCGGCAGAGGACCGCTGTCCGGATAGTCGACGCCGTTGAGCTCTCTGTACTTCGCCGCGGCCTGGAGATACTTGGCGCGCGCGCTGTAATAGACATCCATCGCCGCCTGGAGCTGGTCCTGCGCCTTCTTGAGGCTCGCCTCGGCCTGCTTCTGCTCTTGGACGGCAAGACGGTATTCCTCGATCGTGCGCGCCGTTGAGGCCTTGAGCTTGGCGTTCTCCACGGCCGCGGACCATTGGTCGACGCGCGCTTGCGCGTCCGCAACCTGCTGATAGGCGTAGTTCATGTTGAGGCGCGCCCGCTCCACTTCAGCCTGCCCCTGAACCGCGGCGCCGAGCGCTTGTGACCGCATTCCTGCGGCAAGCAGGCCGGAGGCTAACAGAACCAGGGTTGAAACCCTCATATGATGAGCTTAATGGACATTTGCAGTTTCGTCAAGCCTCATCATTCATTTCCTGCCGGATTGGTCCTAGATCAGGGTGGGGCCATTACCTTTCCGGATTGGGGCCGTAGGGCCCTCACAGCCCTCATCCATGGCCGAGCACGCTGTCCACAACGGCATCCTGATCGCCATGACCTTCGCCTCCATGTTCCTGCCGCCGCTCGCGGCCGCGGGCGTCACGGCCGGCTTCGCGCTCGCAAACCTCATCGGCTCGGCCCTGGCGGGACGCAGCCTCTGGGCCCAGCGCTCGGACCGGCGCGAAGGCCGCATCGCGCGCTATGAGCTCACCCCGACCGCGGCCTTGGTCCTCGCCGCGGCCCTGCTCTTCAGGGCCCTTTTCCTCGCGCCGAACATGGCGCTGACGAGCCTGCCATTCTCGATCGGCCTCTACTTTTATCACAAGCTAAAAAGCTAAAAAAGAAACCTTCGCCTTGAACCTTCGGTTTTCTATAATGACTCCATGCCGCTCATGCGGGCGCTCCTGTTCCTGCCGATCCTGATCGTCCCGCTGAGCGCGGGGCAGCCCTCCGACCCCCAAGCCGCCGGCGAGGAGGCCGAGTTCGCCCGCTACAAGAAGAAGGCGAAGCTCCTCAAGAACTTCCACGAGCAGGGCCAGTTGGATGAGAAGCCTGTTCTCGAGGTCCTGCAGGAGAACGGCCTATTCGAGTCCTCCTCCGCAGAAAAGGGCTTCCCAACCGGCTTTAGGCCATTCACCGTCCGCGTCTACAACGGGCTCTACCGGTGGCCTCTCAAGGCCGGAGTGGTGAGCTCCGAGTTCGGCCGCCGCTGGAAGCGGCGGCATGAAGGCATCGACATCGCGGCGGACGAGGGCGTGCCGGTGCTCGCCTCGGCCGCTGGAACCGTGCTTTACGCGAGCGACGGCCTGCGCGGCTACGGCAACACGGTCATCCTGCGCCACGACGACAAGACCTCCACGCTCTACGCGCACAATCAGTCGCTCCTGGTGCGCAAGGGCGAGAAGGTCTCGGCCGGCCAGCAGATCGCCGCCCTCGGCTCGACGGGGCACTCCACCGGCCCCCACGTCCATTTCGAGTTCCGGATCAAGAACAAGGCCGTCAATCCCCGCAGAAAGCTCATCCGGAGCAGGTTTTGAGGGAAACCGAAGCGGCGGTCGCGATCATATTGGCCCCAGGAGCCGGGGGGCAGGAGCTGCTCCTCATCCACCGCGCGGAGCGGCCCGACGACCCCTGGTCGGGGCACATGGCCCTGCCCGGCGGCCGGCGCGAGCCTCCGGACAAGAGCCTCCTGGCGACCGCCGTCCGGGAGACTTTCGAGGAGACCGGGGTCCGGCTCAGGCCGGGGTCGCTGGTTTGCGTCCTGGAAGACTTGCAGCCAAGGAACCGCTCCATCCCCAAGGTGGTGGTGCGGCCGCACGTGTTCTCGCTGAAAAGCCGGCCTTCGCTGCGGCCCGGCGAAGAGGTCGCGGAGTGCCTCTGGGTCTCTGTCGAGCGCCTAAAGTCGTCGGCCTGCCGCATCCACGTGCCGGAGCGGAAGGCGCTCGTGGACGCTTATCTGATCGGGCCGCATATCGTCTGGGGCATCACCCGGCGGATCCTGACGGCGTTCCTCAGAGCCCCAACTGGTCCGAGATCCCCCGCATCGCGCCCACGGCCAGCTCGGCGAATTCCGGCAGCGGGATGCCGATCTGCTCGCATTCGCGGATGATGTCCCGGTCCACGGACGCGGCGAAGGCTTTCTCCTTCATGCGCTTGACGACGGAGGAAGGCTTGACGCTCGCGAGCTTCTTGTCCGGATAGACGAGCGTCGTCGCCACGATGAGGCCCGTGATGGTCTCGCCGGCCGCTAGCGCCTTGTGGAACTTGTCCGTACGCTTCTGGCCGTGCGCAACCTCGTTGTGCATCTTGACCGCCTCGACGAGCTCGGGCGGATAGCCCTTTTCGGACAGCAGTTCGACGCTCTTTAGGCCGTGGACCGAGAGGTCCGCGTGGGTGAGCTCCACATCGAGGTCGTGGAGCAGGCCGGCCAGGCCCCAAAGCTCCTCGTCCTCGCCCAGCCGCTTGGCCGCCGCCCGCATGACCGCCTCCGAGGCCAGGCAGTGCTTGATCATGTTCTCGCCTTTGACGTGCTCCCTGAGCAGACTCATCGCCGCGTCGCGTGAGAGGTTTGTATTCATCATCCCTCCGATTTGGGAAATGTATAATACCAATATGTCCAGCGTCTCTTTCTGGGTGGCCCTCCCCTCCGCCGTCGTGGGCTGGGTCATCGGCTGCTTCCTCACCGCCCGGCTGAGCGGCTGGGCGGCTCTGGCCAAGCGCTACCGAGCGGAGAAGACAGCGGCCCCGGCCGAACAGCGCATGCTGAGGAGCGCCCGCATGGGCTCCTTCGCCCGCTACACGAACAGCCTGTGCTTCGCGGCGGACCCCTCGGGCCTGCGGCTTTCGGCCGCCCGCTTCTTCCGGCCCGGGCATCCGCCCTTATTCTTCCCTTGGAGCGAGGTCGCCGTGGACCGGACCCAAAGGTCCTACCAAGAATACGTCCGCCTGCGCTTCCGGAAAGTCCCCGAAGTCCCGCTCCTCATCTACAGCGAGCTGGCCGGCTGGCTGGCCCGTCTCGCGGGGCCCGCCTGGCCTTCCATTTCCGGCCAGGGGCCGCAGGAATATCGAAAGTAGATTCTGATCGGCGGTAGCCCAGGGAATCCGGGATAGACTTCCCGGATTCCTATTTTATTGCTTGCAATATAACACTATATATATTATAATAGTGTTATATGACCAGGCTCCAGCTCGCCAAGCTCCGCCAGCGA
>JACRDO010000018.1 GCA_016212885.1 Elusimicrobiota bacterium
CGGAAGACACCGGGTACGGCGCGCATATTTCTTGTAGCTCTGAGCGGTGAGCTCTGAGCCACGACCTCATGAGGAACGTTGACGACAAGCTCACGGCCCATGGCTCATAGCTCTTGGGCTGCGGGCGAAGCCCGCCCTATGGAAATGATGGGACGAAATGCGTAGAATCTGAGAAGCTATGAGGCGCCTCCTCCCTCTCCTCCTCGCCGTCTCCTTCGCCCTCCCGCTTCGCTCAGCCGCGGCCGCATCCGAAGGCGACAACGCGAGCCAGGCGGCCTTCGTCCAGCAGGTCCTGCGCACGCCGCTCGAACGCCTCAGCCAGGAGCAGATCAACCGCTTCTTGTACCGTGTCGCCCCGCGCAATCTTCCCGCGCAGGCCCAGCAGGCCTACTTCCAGAAGCGCGATTCCATCATGGCCGCTGGGCTGCATCGGAGCTTCCAGATGGACGAGGAGCCGGAGCCCAGGAAACCGAGCAAGCCCGCGGCGAAGGAGAACAGCGCCAAGGCCTTGCTGGCCGCGGGCTACAAGGAGATCGACAGCGCGGAGCTGGCCTGGCTGAACAAGCAGACGAAGTGCTCCACGGCCCAGCTCGAGGAGCACAGCACCCTGAAAATCGTCGTCGAGATGGGCCGCGACAAGAAGAAGACCCTGCGCTACTTCCTCCACTCGACCGACCCTTTCTTCGCCGCGGTGGCGAACTACCGGACAGGCCGCAAGGATATCCGCGGGACGCGCCTGTTCGGGACCAAGGGCCGCAGCTACTGCGGGAACAAATAGCTCTTGAATTTTGCCGGCCCGCATGTCATAATGCTTTGAAGCGTACTTCCTCAGGAGGTGGCCCGTGAAGCTCCTCTCTTTCGTCCTCTGGGTCCTTTCCTTATCCATCGCTCCGGCCGCGGCTTCGCAGCCGGACTTCGACCAGGGCGTCAAGGTCCGTCCCGCCATCGAGATTGCGCGCGAAGGCGCATCCAAGATGGCCGGCGCGCAGGCGGACGCTCCGGCTGATGCCGGCCAAGAGGAGTCCGTCTGGATCACCATTTCAAAAGAGGACGTGGCCGCGCTGGGCAATGAGTTCGGGTTCCCGAGCAGGCCGGCCCTGGCCGCCGGAGCCAAGCTCTCGGTGTACCGCTTGAGCGTCGGGGAGCTCGACCGGCTCACCGAGGTCATGCACCGGAAGTTCCGGCGCACGGGCTACATCGCCCATCCGACCGAGGCGGAGGCGCGGGAGGCGGCCTTTGCCCCGGAAGCCGTTCCAGCCGCCCGAGCGCACACCATCGACCAGCCGGAGGTCGTCGAGCCCATGGTCGCCCGCGTCGAGGAAGCGGAGATCGGCCGGGTCGTCGGCCAGCTCGCTTCTTATAAGAACCGCTACTACCGCTCCGAGACCGGGGCCGCGGCTTCCCGCTGGGTGCTCGACCGCTGGGCCGAGCTCGCCCAAGGGCGCTCCGACATCAGCGCCGAGCTCTTCCCCCACAGCTGGACCCAGGCCTCGGTCATCCTGAGCGTGAATGGAGCGAAGAATCCCGACCAGTTCGTGGTTCTCGGCGGCCACATAGATTCGATCGCCGGCTACAGCGGGGCGGATGCGGCGGCGCCGGGAGCGGACGACAACGCCTCCGGGGTGGCGATCCTGACCGAGGCCATCCGTGTGCTGGTGAAGTCCGGCTACCGGCCTTCCAAGACCCTCAAGTTCATCGCCTACTCCGCCGAGGAGGTGGGCCTGCGGGGCTCGAAGGCGATCTCCTCCACCTTCAAGGCCAAGGACGTCCACGGGGTCGTCAACTTCGACATGGCCAACTACCACGGCTCCGCCGAGGACATCGTCCTGATCACCGACTACGCCGACTCCTCCCAGAACGCCTTCCTGGGCAAGCTCATGGACAGGTACACGGGGGCGAGGTGGGGGACCACGAAGTGCGGCTACGGGTGCTCTGACCACGCCTCCTGGACGAGCGCGGGCTTCTCCGCCTCCTTCCCGTTCGAGGCCAAGATGGGAGAGGACAACCCGAACATCCATTCGGCCCGCGACACCGCGGCGCAGATGGGCGGCGACTTCCAGCAGGCCGCGAAGTTCGCCAAGCTGGCCCTCGCCTATCTCGTCGAGACGGCGAAGTAGCGCTTCCAGCAGGTCAGGGGAACCTCAGCTTCCCGATAGGCCTTTGGTCCCTTGCGCCGGGGGGCCCAAAGGGCCTACGCTATATTCGAGCGCCGGAAACTTGGAGGATTGATGCCATGAGCACAAAGACGAAAAGGATGCGGGCGGCCGTGGTGGTCTTCGCGCTGGCGGCGCTGGGGGCGCTGGCGATCTGCCCGCGGACCGCTTCGACCGCGGACACCTACTCCGACGGC
The DNA here is from genome assembly GCA_016212885.1 of Elusimicrobiota bacterium. Taxonomy (GTDB): domain Bacteria; phylum Elusimicrobiota; class Elusimicrobia; order UBA1565; family UBA1565; genus UBA9639. Next base: position 2,351 of record JACRDO010000018.1, read on the forward strand.
TATTCCGAGGGCTATAAGGCCGGGGTGGCGGAGCAGAAGCGGATCGATCAGAACAACGCGAAGAACCAGCAGGAGCAGGACGCCGGAGCAGACAAGGGCGGGTGCTGCGGCGGCGGATAAGCTTAAGTCCGGCGCTGAGACGCTCACAGCCCTCTCGACGGGGCTCTGAGCGCTTGCTTATCGGAGGGTGAGCTTGTAGGACTTCACCCGCATCGCGGGATGGTAGGATTGCTTCGCCTTGGCCAGCCCCGCGTCCCCCATGTCGCTTTCCTTGTTGATGAAGGCCCTTCCCGGGAAGAGCCTGCGCGCGCATTCCATGTCCAGGAACTGATAGAGCCCCTTGATTTTGTCCGACGCTTTCTCGAAGTTCAGGACCCCCGTGTCGTCCTTGAGCCTGGAGGCGACGGCGAATCCCCGCACCCTGCCGCGGACCGCCGCCATCAGGCCTTTGAGCTCGAGCAGCTCGAAGTGGGCGAGGCCGCGGGAGATGGCTTGGCGCTCGCACTCCAGGATCTCATTGGGGCCCTTGCCGCCGCGCTCGCTGCGCCAGTCCTCCAGGAATTGGAGGCATCGCTGGGAATTGGCGCAAGAGAGCTCGAAGACCTCGACCTCTCCCGCATGATCGCGCTCGAACCGGCGGATCAGGTTCCTTTTCTTTCCGTAAGCCCTTCCCGGCAGCTCGGCAAGGTCCGAGACCCGGTAGACATAATCCTCGTACTCCGGCTGCTCCGCCCAATGGAAATGCTTCTCCAGCTCAGGAAGGGAGACGGCCGCGACGTAGGAATCCGGGACGTACCAGACTTCCTTGAATCCGGCCCGCGCGGCCGTCTCCTTGAGCTCTTCGGGCCCGGGCGCCCTTCCTCCCACCGGCAGCAGGAGGTGCTTCTGCGACGGATCCTCCCGCGAGACCTCGGCGATGAAGACGATGTCTCCCTCAACCGCGAACAGGGTGTCGATGATGCACTGGTTCCACATCGCCATGGCGCTGAGGGAATACGGCGAGAGCGGGTACGCCTGAGCGGCGAAGAATCCCTTCAGGCTCGGGACGTGATCGGGCTTGAGCAGCCGGAATTCCATCAGCCTTTCCGAAGCATGGGGTCGAAGCGCGGCATGCGTCCGAAGCCCAGGCCCTCGTAGAAGCTCCGCGTTCCCGGGGCCGCGATCAGGCCGATCCAGCGCAAGCCGTCGCCCTTGAGCCTTCGAGCGATCCTGCGCACGATCTGCGCCCCGATGCCATTGCCGCGGTAGGCTTCCTCGACGAAGACGTCCTGGATGTAGGCGTCGCTGGCGCGGTCCCCGATGGCGCGGCCCATGCCCACCGCCCTGCCGCGGTCTTCAGCCACGATGAAGCAATGGCTCCCGAAGACAAGCTTCTTGAGCAGGGCCGGGGTGTCCTCGCGGCCCCACCAGCCCGCGGCCCGGTACATCTCCACGAGCCGGCCTTCGAGACTTCGGCCGGGCTTGCGCACGAAGCGGCAGCGGACTCTTTGAGGGGGAAGCTTCGCAAGCTTTTTCGTCTTCCTCATGTTCCCGCCATATTATACCGCTCTCGAAGGCCCCGCCTCGTCTTCGCTGCGCTCCGTATCGTACAATAGGAGCCGATGCGTCCAAGCTTTCCAAACATCGTCCCGAACATCTCTGATAGATGCCCTGCTTCGGGCGCAACGCCCCTTTAACGGGTCAGTACTTTCATCGGCAAAGTAAGGACTCGTTGAAGGGTCAATTGAACAATCCCGGCTAAAGCTTATTTATTTCTAAAGACGGAATCAGACGGCCCGCAGGCGCACCCGGATCAAGCCCGGCAGGATCTCCGCCTTCTCCACGCCGCGGGAGAGGTCGAAGAGGCGGTGGAAGTCCACCGGCGGCTTGATCCTCGGGCCGACCAGCTCGAGAATCTCGTTCACCCAGGACTGCGGCAGGGCGAAGCCGTTCACCTCGATGCGGCGGGGCTGGAAGAAGCCCTTGCCCTTGGCAGAGGTGAAGAACCCCTCCACAAGGACCCGGTTCTCGGATTTGAGCAGCTTCTCGAGGCTGCGCTGCAAAAAGCCCCGCTCCTTTTGGCCCAGCTTGTCCAGGGTCCCGGGAACCAGCGAGAACGCCGCCTCCACCTCGAAGATCTTGCCCTCTTTGAACCGGACCGCGGCTGAGCGCAGCTCCCGGACCTCGCTGCCCGCGACCCGGGCCGCAAGGTAGGCGTTGATCTCCGCGTCCGTCGCCTCGAAGGTCTTCTCGGAGAGCCCCGCGGCCTTCAGTGATCGAGGATGCCCCGGCCGGTTGTGGTCGATCGCATCGCGCATATCCGCGATCTGGTCCACCGAGGAGAAATAGATCGGCTCCAGGGCATGGCTCTGGCCAGCCAGGAGGAGCCCCGCGAGCAGGATGCGTATGCTATACTTCATGCAGGTTAGTTTACATCTTCCAAGATGAAAAAACTCCTGCCGGCCGTCGCCCTCGCCCTGCTCAGCGGCCGCGCGCATAAAGCAGCGCTGCGCGACCGGCAGGACGTCTACCTGCTCCTCGACCGGATGGCCGGGCTCCTGAAAGAGCCCGGATGAGGCGGGTTACTTGAGGTGCTTCGAGATGAGGGCGGTCATCTCGAACATGTTGATCTGCTTCTTGCCGCCGAAGACCTTCAGGAGCTTCTCGTCGGCGTTGATGTTCCTCTTGTTCGCCTTGTCCTGAAGGCCGTTCTTCTTGATGTAGTCCCAGATCTTCTTGACGACCTCGGTCCTGGGAAGCGGGCCGGCGCCCACGACGGCGCCGAGCTCGGCGGACGGCTGAAGCGGTTTCATGAACTTCGCATTGGCCATGGATTCTCCTCTCTTCGTCGAGCCCGAGTTATACCAAAAATCGGCTCTCAATTTCACCTTCAACATCGTGCTCAAGGAACATTTCAATCTCGGGCCGATCGCCTTCTAATCCCTCGCTACCACTCCATCCTATCGATGCGCTTGAGGACGGTCCCGACGAGGACGAGAGAGAGGCCGAGGCCGGCGGCTCCCAAAAAAGCGCGCCCCATCACGAGCCACCCGAGCCCGAAGAGGGCGAGGTAGATGCTCACGACCGTAAGAAGCCAGCTGAGGACTTCCTCGCGGCCGGCCTTCAAGCGCTTGACGTCCGCACACTTGGCCGCGACTTCCCCCCACCAGCCGGCCGGGCGCACGCGGCGGAAGAACTTCTCCAGGTGCTCCTCGGGTTCCGGCTTGCTCAGGTAGGTGGCCAGGAGCGCGACTCCGGTGCAGGCGCCGATGATGAGCAGGAGCCGGAAGGCGTAGTTGTCGTCGCCCGCCAGAAAGGAGGATTTCGCAAGGCCGAGCGCCAAGGCCAGAGCGGACAGAAGCGCCGCGAGCTCGCTCCAGGCGTTGATCCTCCACCAGTACCAGCGCAGGAGCACGATGAGCGCCGGGCCCGCCATCAGCGCCGAGGCGAGCAGCCAGGCGGAGTAGACCGACTTCATGAGAAGGCACGCCAAGCCCGCCAGCGCCGTCATCACGAGGATGGCGGCCCGGGAGGCCCAGACGTAGTGCCTCTGCGAAGCGTCCTTGACCAGGAACCTCTTGTAGAGGTCGCTGACCATGTAGGAGGCGCCCAGGTTGATGTGGGTCGAGATGGTGGACATGAAGGCCGCCAGGAACCCGGCCACGAGCATCCCGCGCAGGCCGTTGGGGAGGAACTTGATCATCATGAGCGGATAGGCGGTCTCGGGGTCCGCGAGGTTCGGGAAGTAGATGAGGGACCCCATGCCCACGATGATCCAGGGCCAGGGCCGCACCGCGTAATGGAGGAAGCTGTAGAAGAGCACCGCGAGCACGGAGTGCTTCTCGTCCTTGCAGGAGAAGAGCCTCTGCGCCAGGAACCCGTCGCCCTGCCCGCTCTGCCACCACTGCATGAAGATGAGGACGAAGAAGGTGATCACCGCGATGGGCGAAGAGGCGAAGTTGGGAAAGATGTTCGCGAGCTGGTCCGGCGCGACCACGGCCGACTGGGGATGCGCCGCCGAGGCCGCCTGGCAGGCCGCGGCGGCCTTCGCGATGAGCGCATGCGGGCCGCCCGCGTCAACCAGGACGATGCCCGCGAGCCAGATGCAGCCGGCCATGGCCAGGATGAACTGGAAGAAGTCGGTCGCGAGCACGCCCCAGAGCCCTGAGAAGAAGATGTAGGCCACCGCGACCCCGACCAGCCCCCAGACCGAGGGGGCCTTGGGCCAGCCCAGGAGCGCGAAGACGATCTTGTACATGGCCAGGATGACCCAACCCATGACGATCGCGTTGCAGACGACCGAGCGGAAGAAGGCGTAGAAGCCCCGCAGGAAGGTCCCCGCGGCGCCGTGGTAGCGCAGCTCCATGAACTCCGCGTCCGTGATGAGGTCGGCCCTGCGCCAGAGCCTCGCGAAGAAGAAGACGCAGAGGACCCCGCCCATGACGCTGCTCCACCAGAACCAGTTGCCCTGCAGGCCCTTGGTGCGAACGATGGCCGAGACCACGAGGGGGGTGTCCGCCGCGAAGGTCGTGGCCACCATCGAGACCCCGGCGAGCCACCAGGTGACCTCACGGCCCGCGACGAAGTACTCGGCCAGGCCGCCTGAGCCCCGCTTGGAGAAGTAAAGGCCGATGGCGACCGAGAGGGCGAGGTAGAGGAGGATGACGCCCCAGTCCAGGGGCGAGAGCGCCATGACGCCGGACATCGCCCAAAGAGTGTACCATTAGCGGTCAACGAAAACCCAACAAACGCCCAACGCCGCGTAAACCCTTCTCTTGCATAATCATGATGGCGGGATCGAAGGATCCATGGAGGCGAGGATGATGAAGAATCTGATGATGTTGCCGGCGCTGATGGCGGCAGGCTTGAAGAAGCTCAGGGCCGGCATTGGGAATCCCAAGGCGAGAAGCTCCGCAAGGCGCTGACGCTGTGGGCCCAGGCGACCGCGGTGAACAAACTGTGCGGGGAGCTGGCGGCCCTTACTTCCTGATGACCGGTGTGACCATGGGCGGGGTGTGGTTGGGCAACTCGGTCCTGGGCAAATCCCCGAGCATGTCCTCCAGGTACTCGCAGGTGCCGATCCTCTCGACAAAGGCCTTCACGGTCTCCACGGGAGCGCCGGAAATCTCCAGGGTCTCGAGCTGGCGCGAGAGGTCCACCACCTCGTAGTACCCGTGGCTGATGGGATGCCCGCCCGGGGCCACGCAGACGTTGACGAGCTTCGGGCCGCCGGAGAGCGGGTTGCTCCAGTGCCCGAATTTCGTGAAATTGAGGTACACGGTCCCGCCCACCTGGCTTAGGAACTCGCCGCTGATCTCCCGCGGCATGAAGGGCGCGCTCGCGAACGGATAGGAGTCCATCACGATGTTGCCCTCGACACGGATGAGGGGCTTGAGCTCCTCCGTAGCCACCTCGTACATCCGCACGATGTTCTCAGCCATCGCGCTTTCCCCCCGCATGGACCAGACCACGGACCCGCGGCAGGCGTTGATGGCGGCGACGGCGAGGGCGGTCTTCTTCGAGGCCTTCACGCTCCTCCAGTGCCAGGTCAACTCCTCCCCGGGGCCCCTCATCTCCGGGAAGTCCAGCGCGATGGCCGCGTCCGCGCCCGAGGCCCTGGCCATCTCGATGACGTTCTGCCAGATGTCCTCGGCCGAGGACTCCCGCCCGTGCCCGCCGACATGGATGCGCAGGACCTTGCCCTGGGGAAAGCCCGCCTCCTGCGCCAGCTCCTCGACGGCCTTTCGGACCATGGCCGAGATATTGGGAAAGGACGCGTTGTCCGGCGGCTGGACTTTCCGGATGGGGATGGCCCGCGCGGCCCGGAGCTCCGTTTCCGCCGAGGAAGAGCCGGCCCCTTGGATGAGAAGAGATGCGGCCAAGACCGCCAGGATCAGCCGTGCGTTCATGTTCGATATAGACTACCTAAAAACAGGCCGCGCATCATGGGCTATAACACCCAGCTTCCATTGGGTCTTAAGGCCTAGCGCCGGATGATGGGCGCGAGCTGCCGCATGAGCGTCATGAAGTCCCCATCCGCCCTGCGGCCCTGCGGCCGAAGGTCCTATCAGCGGCGCCGCGTTATGATACACTCGCCCCGATGCAGAGCAACGGAAAGCTCCTGCGCGGGCTCGGATTCTTCTCGGCTTTCTGCATGGTCGCGGGCCCCTGCATCGGCTCAGGCGTCTTCCTCGTGGCCTCGGACATCAGCCGCAGCCTCCCCTCCCCCCTGCTGGCCCTGAGCGTCTGGGCCGCGGCCGGGGTCCTGAGCCTGCTCGGGGGGCTCGTGTTCGCGGAGCTCGGGTCCATGTTCCCGGGCGCCGGAGGGCAATACGTCTATCTGCGCGAGGCCTTCGGCCCGCTCCCCGCCTTCCTCTACGGCTGGTGCCTGGTCCTCGTCATCCAGCCCGGCTCCATCGCCGCGGTGGCCGCGGCATTCGCCCAGTCCGCCTCGGCCTGGATTCCCCTCTCCCCGCTCGGCGCAAAAGCCCTTGCCGCGGCCGCAGTAATCCTGCTCACCGGGGTGAACCTGCTCGGGGTCAAGAAGGGCGCCGGCCTGCTGGACGCGCTGACCGCGCTCAAGATCCTGGCGCTGGCGGCCCTCGCCGCGGCGGCCTTCCTGCTTCCGGCCACAGAAAGCCTTGGACAGATGGCGGCTTTCCGGCCGACGGACTACGGCGTGGCGCTGATCGCGGCCTTCTGGGCCTTTGACGGCTGGAACAACCTGACCTTCGTGGCCGGGGAGGTCCGCGAGCCCCAGCGCACCATCCCCCTCGCCATGATCGCGGGCATACTGGCCGTCATGGCGCTCTACCTCGGGGCCAACGCCGCATACTACCGGGCCCTGCCGGTCTCCGCCATCGCGGCTTCTTCGTTCCCCGCGGCCGAGGCGGCGCGCGCTCTTGGAGGAGCGGCCTTCGCGGGCGCGATCATCGCGGCGGTCATGTCCTCGACTCTGAGCTGCGCCAACGCCCTGGTGCTCGCCGGGGCCCGGGTCGCCTACGCGATGGCCGAGGACCGCCTTCTGCCGCGCCCCTTCGCCTTCGTGCACCCGCGCTTCCGGGTCCCGAGCTGGGCGCTCCTCGCGCAGATGGCCTGGTCCGTGGCGCTCGTGTTCTCGGGCCGCTATGACCAGCTCTTCACCTACGTGGTCTGCGCGGCCTTCGTCTTTTACGGGCTGACGGCCGCTGGGCTCTTCGCGCTCAGGCGCTCTCAGCCGGACGCCCCCCGCGCGTACCGCACCCCCTTCTATCCCATCCTGCCCGCGGCCTACGTGATCTTCACCGCGGCCTTCGTCCTGAACACGCTTTGGGAGAGGCCCTTCGAGTCCCTGGCCGGGCTCGGGATCGTTTTGCTCGGGGTCCCGGTCTACCGCCGGATGGCCTGAATTCTGCTAATCGAACTTCTCCTGGTCCTCCGTTTCCTCCCTGCCGGCCTTGTCGTAGTCGAGGATCGCGATCTTGTCCGCGTAGAACCAGTCGAACATGTCCCGGCGCAGTTTGGCCATCCAGCTCCGGCCGGCCGCCTTGCGCTTGAGGTTGTAGAACACCACGCCCTCCGCGAACACCTTGTCCTGGGCGCCGGTTTTCGACGCTCTCTTGGTGTAGTACCGGGAGTGCAGCCAGTCCTTAAACCATAGGCTCCAGTTGTCGAAATTGCGCTCGTGCTCGTGGAACGACTTATACCGGAGACGATCCACGGCGATTTCGAAAGGGACCCATTCATGCAAATCCAATTTGTAAGGATTGTTCTGCAGTTTCGGGCCGATGACTTCTCCGGCCTGCTCGCCGTCCTCCTTCACCAGCCCCTTGGCGATCGACATGAAGACCCCTTCCATTATGAAAGCCTTTCCCTTCATGACTTGCAGGGGATCGAGGACGTTCAGCCGGTTCTGCACGGCGATGAGCCGCCCCCTCTCGGTCTTGATCTTCACATTCGTGCCGTTCAATTTCTCCACGGCAACCGTGTCCGGGTCTTCGAACACCCACTCGTAGCCGGGGTTGACGCGGTTGACCACGAGATACGCCGCCGGCTCTCGCATCCCCAGCTTTGAGCCGTGCTTGGACCACTGTTCTTTGTCCGCCTTGAACGTCTGCCGCATGAACGGGCAATGCAGTTTCGGGAAATCGCTCAACGCCGGCTTCGGTTCGCCATCCATGTTTCATCCCTCCACATGAAGGATTGACTGCGCGGGTATGATATCATCTGACGACAATGAGATTGAAGACTCCGGCATAATTTTGGATAGTATCCCCCGGATTTCAAAAATGCCGGGAGGAGGCGCGCGATGAAAGGATGGACAGGCCATATTCTCAGGGTCAATCTGACGAACAAGAGCTTCAAGAAAGAGTCCTTCAGCGAAGAATTCGCCAAGACCTGGATCGGCGGACGCGGCTTCGCCGTGAAGATCCTCTACGACGAGCTCAAGCCCGGGATCGATCCCCTCGGCCCGGAGAACAAATTGGTCGTGGCCCTCGGGCCCATCTCCGGCATCCCGGCCCCCAACACCGGCAAGGCGGTCGTGGCCGCCAAGTCCCCCCTGACGGGCTTCTACGGCGACGGGAACCTGGGCACGCGCATCTCCGAACAGCTCAGGAAAGCCGGCTACGACGCCATGATCGTGGAGGGGAAGGCCGAGCGGCCGACCATGCTCTATATCGAGGATGACAAGGTGGAGTTCCTGAGCGCCGACGAAGTCTGGGGACAGGGGACGTACGCCACCAACGATTGGATTTATAAGAAGTACGGCAGGGGCGTCGGGGTCCTGAATATCGGCCAGGGCGGCGAGAACCTGGTCCGCTACGCCGTCATCCGCAGCCTGGAGGGCCGCTCCGGCGGCCGGCCGGGCATGGGCGCGGTCATGGGCTCGAAGCTCCTCAAGGCCATCGTGGTCAAAGGCACGCAGCCCCTTCCGTCCGCGGACCCGAAAGCCATGAAGGAGCTAGGCTTGGGAGATTTGAAGAAGGTCGGGGCGATGGACAAGAAGACGGGCTGGTCCATCCAGGGCACGACCGGCATCCTCGCCTGGTGCAACGAGGTGGCGGCCCTTCCGGTCCGCAACTTCCGCAAGACCAGCCATGGCGACGCCTGGAACATCGACGGCGAACGGGTCAACGCCGCCAGGGTCGCCACTTACGGCTGTCCGACCTGCACCATGCGCTGCGGGATCACCATCCACGACAAAGAGGGCCGCGAATCCGAGCTCGACTACGAGAACGTCGGCCTGCTGGGAAGCAACCTCGAGATTTTCGAGCTCGCCCAAGTCGCCTCCTTGAACTACCTCTGCGACGACTACGGCCTGGATACGATGTCGGCCGGCTGCGTGCTCAGCTTCTACGCGGACGCCATCGAGCGCGGCGCCGCGGCCGGCGATTTCAAGTTCGGCGACGCGGCCAGGGCCAAGGAGCTCCTCCGGATGGCCGCGCTGCGCGAGGGCAAGCTCGGCAACCTCCTGGCCGACGGTTCTCTGCGGATGGCCCGGGAATTCGGGCATGGCTCCGAGGCTTACGCCATGCAGGTCAAGGGCCTCGAGGTGGCCGCTTACAACTGCAAGTTCATCCCCGGCCAGGCGCTGGCGTTCGGCGTCTCCCCCATCGGGGCACACCACCGTGAGGCGTGGATCATCGCCTTCGAGATCAAGCACACGACCCGGGAATCCTACGGCCCTGAGAAGGCGGCCAAGGTCATCGAGCTCCAGCGCATCCGGGGCGGCATGTTCGAGACCCTTGTCGGCTGCCGTTTCCCCTGGATAGAGCTGGGCTGGCCATTGGACAACTATCCCAAGTATTTCAACGCCGCCACCGGCTTGGATTGGACCCTGGACGACATGTACAAGGCGGGCGACCGGATCTACGCCCTGATCAAGCTCCATTACCTCCGGGAGTTCCCGGCCGCGACGCGCAAGGACGACTACCCGCCCGCGGTCTGGTTCGACCCATCCAACGCCGACGCCGAGGGCCCCATCGCCGGCAGATGCCTGGAGGCGGACAAGTACGACAAGCTCCTCCAGCATTATTACGACCAGCGCGGCTTCGACGAGCGGGGCATCCCGACTAAGGAGCTGCTGAACAAGCTCGGCCTTTCAAAGGAAGCCGCCGCCGCGGAGAAATACGCGAAACTCAGCGAGAGGGCCGGCCAGCCGCAGGCCGCGAAATGAAGGTCACGGTCAAGCTGATAGGCCCGCTCGTCTACGCCGCGGGCTTCAGCGAGAAAAAGGTCCGGCTGCCCGCCTCGGCGAGCGCAAAAGAGCTTCTCTCCCGCATCGGGCTCAAGAAGAACCGGCCCACGATCGTCACGCGCAGCGGGAAGTCGCTCGCCCCGGCGGACGCGCTCAAAGACGGGGACCGCGTCGTCATCGCGCCCATCTACTCGGGCGGATAAGGGCCTCATGCTCTACCTCACTTTCGCGCTCTACCTGCTGGCCCTGATCGGCATCACCGTGTACACCGCCAGCAGGTCCAAGGACTCCTCCGATTTCATCCTGGGCGGCAAGCAGATCTCAGGCGTGGGGCTGGCGCTGTCCGAGAGGGCCACGGGAGAGTCCGCCTGGCTCCTGCTGGGCTTGACTGGAGAAGCCTATCTCCTCGGCATGCAGGCCGTCTGGGTCGCGCTGGGCTGCGTCGCGGGGATCCTTTTCATCTGGTTCGTGATGGGCGAGAGGCTTCAGCGGGAAAGGGAGAGGACAGGCGCGCTGACCATCTCCACCCTGCTCGTCAAGAGGTTCCCGGGCGCGGAAAAGGCCATCGGCACGCTGTCCGCCTCGATCATCGTTTTCTTCTTCCTGTTCTACGTGGAAGCCCAGTTCTACGGGGGCGGCAAGGTCCTCTACGACACTTTCGGCCTGGATCCGCTCTGGGGCGTGATCATCGGCTCCCTGATCGTCGTCATCTACTCCATGCTCGGCGGGTTCATCACGGTCGTCTACACCGACGTTTTCCAGGCGGCGCTCATGATCATCACCCTGATCCTCCTCCCGGTGATGTTGCTCTTCATCGCCGCATCAAGGGACATCCATGTCCTGCAGGCGATCGCCGGCGCGGGCGCGTCCTACAGTTCCCTGAGCGCGGGCAAGGAGGGCGCGGCCGCCTTCCTGCTCATTCTCAGCGGCATGAGCTGGGCCCTGGGCTACAGCGGCCAGCCGCAGCTGCTGACCCGGATGATGGCCATCCGGGACAAGAAGGAGGTCACGGCGGCCAAATGGACGGCCGCGGTATGGACGGTGTTCGCGTACGGCGGGGCCTTGATGATCGGCTTCGCAGGCTATGCGTTCGTGCAGAGCGGGGCCCTTCCCGCGGAGACTGTGGCGAGGCTCTCGGACGCCAAGAGCAACGGGGCCGAGCTCATCCTGCCGGTGCTGATCAATTTCTTCGTGACTCCCGTGGTCGGCGGGGTGCTGCTCTGCGGCGCGATCTCAGCCATGATGTCCACCGCCTCCTCCGAGATCATCGTCAGCTCCTCGGCGATCACGGAGGACATCTACGGGAATCATTCCAAGAAGCGGCTGACCACGGCTCAATCGCTCAGGTTCAACCGGGCCGTGACGCTCGCCTTCGGTCTGGCCGCGTTCATCATGGCCCTAACCGTAAAAGACTCCGTCTACGGGCTGGTCTCCTACGCGTGGTCCGGGATCGGATCTTCCTTCGGCCCCGCTTTGATCCTGCTGCTTTACTGGAAGAAGCTTTCGCGCGCAGGCGTCATCGCTTCGCTCATCAGCGGCACGGCGGGGACCATCATCTGGAAGATGTTCCTGATCGGGCCGAGCGGCGGCATCTCCGAGCGATTGGCCAGCTTCGTCTTCGCGTTCCTGATGGCGGTGGCGTTCTCTTTCCTATACCCCGAACGGCCCCCTCAGCGGTAGGGGGCGATCGCCTTCTCGTACTCATTGCGCCACTGCAGGATGGCGTTGGTGTAGTTGTTGGCCGGGACCCGACCGATCTTCGCCCCGTAGACCCCGACGTTGTAGGCGGCGACCGCCTTCCAGGCGCTGTTCGGGAAGGCAGCCTGGTCGGACCGGATGATCTGGGCCCCGATGCGGTAGTTGGTGGCCAGATCGTTGGCCTGCGCGTCGCTGCCGATGCCGCGGGCCAGGAAGTTCGAGCGGAGCACCTGCATGGGCCCGAGGGGATCTCCCGGACGTGATCGACGAGCTTCGGGGGGTGCGCGCGACGATCCGGCTCAGGGTGCTTTACTGAACGGCGGGAGTCGGCTTCCGCTACTTCGAATAGCCTTATAGCCCGCGGACGAATTCAGGCTCGCCGCCTTCCTTGCCGAGCGTCTTCGGGTTGGCCAGGACCACGATGTCCTTCTCCCTGAAGACCTCGATGAAGCCCCTTTCCCGCAGGAAACCCATGACCGCATCCCTGCGCCTGGGCGCGGCCAGCCGGATCCAGTGGGTCGAGACCAGAGCCCTGTCCGGCACGAAAAGCCCGCCTTCGAAGTAGGGGTCATCGCTGCGCAGAAGGCTCTTGACGTAGCGGCGCATCCCCAGATGGGGCAGGAAGAACTCGTCGCACCATACGCTCGCCTGCGGCGGGACGGCCGCAATGGCCCGCGGCCCTGCGGTGCGCCAATGCGCGGGGTTCATGGCCTCAGGCAGGAGAAAGCGCGCGGAGCGCAAGAACCCGGCTCCGGCCGAGGCCAGCACCCAGGCGGCCAGGAGCGCGCGGCCCTGAGGCTTCAGCCGGCTGGAAAGCTTTCGCAGGCCCCAGGCGCATGCCCAGAGCAGGGGCCCGAAGATGTATACGGAGTTATGCCCGATCAACTGATGGTACATGGATCCATGGTTGGCCAGCTGCTGAGGAAGCCAGAGGAGGGCGGCTGGCAGGGCCGCGGCCCCGGCTGCCAGGGGCAGGCCCGCGAACTCCAGCAGGACGCGGGCCACGAGCAGGACTTTGCTTGCGGGGAAGACGAGGGCTTGGGCCAAGCGCCAAGGCCGAAGGACAGCGCCGGAGAGCACGGCCGAAGGAGAGCCGCCCAGATGGTCGAAGAGCTTCCATTGGTCCAAGCCGTTCCACCCTGCCGCGGCCTTGCGGATGATTGCCTGCTCCCCAACAAGCGCCAAGGCCGCGGCGCCCATCATTGCCGCGCAGAGCAAGCGCGCTCCGCGCTCTTTCGACAGCAGAAGGCCGTAAGCCGCCATCCCGAAGAAGAGCAGGGGGAGGGTCTCGCGCGTCGTCAATATCAGGAGGGCGCAGAGGGCGGCCGCGGGGCGCCGCCCGCTTTCCCATGCCCATATCCCCCACAGGAAGAGAGGAAGAGCATAGATGCTGCTGTCCAGGACCGACCCGGTGATGTCGTGGAAGAAGGGGTGGGAGCAGGCCAGCAGGGCCAGGAGCCAGCCCGAGGAGCTCCGGCCGCAGACCCTGCAGCCGAGCAGGTAGACGGCCCAGGCGGAGGAGCCCACGGCCAGCCCATGGGCCGCGACCAGGACCGCGACGCTGGGCCAGAGCCAGATGAGCGGCGCGAACAGGGCCACGGTGAAGGCGAAATGGACCGCGAGGTAGGACCTGCCCTCGATCACGCTGGAGGTCAGCCCATGGCCGTGAGCCGCGTTCCAAGCCAGGTTCGCCATGACGCCGGAATCCCACATCAGCTCGAAGCGGAAGAACTGCGCGAGCTTGAACAGGACCAGCAGCCCTGGGAGAGCGAGACCGAAGATGAGCGCGGCCCAAAGATCGGAAGTCCTGGCCCCTTGCCAGGTCTCCGGCTTCTCTTCAGCCCTCGCCCACAGCCCCGGGCGCAGGGCGAAAATGACCGCGCAGGCGAGGCAGAGGAGCCCGGCCAGGGCCCAGGCCCATTCCATCGCCAGGCAGGCCGGCCGCGTCCAATCCATTCCGGCTAGAGCAGGCTCAGGATTTCCCGCCCGGCTGAACCTGCAGGATCTTGGAGCCGGGCGCAACCGAGTCCGTCAGCCACACGTTGCCGCCCACCGTGGACCCTTTCCCGATGGTCACTGTCCCCAGGATCGTCGCGCCCGCGTAGATGATGACGCCGTCCTCCACGTCCGGGTGGCGCTTGACGCCCTTGATGGGATTGCCGTCCTTGTCCAGCGGGAAGCTCTTGGCGCCCAGGGTGACGCCCTGGTAGAGCCGGACGTTGGAGCCGATCGTCGTGGTCTCGCCGATGACCACCCCTGTGCCGTGGTCGATGAAGAAGCGCGGCCCGATCTTCGCTCCCGGGTGGATGTCGATGCCCGTGAGCGAATGGGCGTGCTCGGTGATCATGCGCGGCAGGAGCGGCACCTTGAGCTCGTAGAGCTCGTGGGCGATGCGCTGATAGGTGATCGCCAGGATGCCGGGGTAGCAGAAGATCGTCTCCGCCGGGCAGGTGGCCGCGGGGTCCCCCTCATAGGCGGCCTGAACGTCGCCGGCGAGCAGCTTGCGGATATTCGGCAGGGTCCTCATGAAGAAAGCCGCGGCGCCCGAGGACTTGTCGCGGCACTCCTCGCAGGGCGTGCGCGTGTCGCAGAAGAGGCAGAGGGCCCGGCGGATCTGCTCGGTGAGGATCCTCTGGGCGCTGTCCAGGGAGGCGCCGACGTGGTACAGGGCGCTCTCAGGGCCGCTCTCTTCTGCGCCGAAGAAGCCGGGGAAGAGCGCGGACCTCAGAAGCTCCACGGCTTCGATCGCCTGGGCCCTGGAGGGCAGGGGCTCCTCGGGCCGCTTGCGGCGCAATGGGCTGACGCCGTCGTCGAGGTCTTTGCTTAGCTCTTGGGCGATGCTGCGCAGATGGTCCTCTTTTTGCGTTCTCATGGCTCACTCCTCGAACAGCCAAGTGCTCAGATACCGCTCCCCCGTGTCGGGAAGGATCGCGACGACGAGCTTGCCGAGGTTCTCCGGCCTGGCCGCGATTTTCAGCGCGGCCCAGAGCGCCGCTCCGGAGGAAATCCCGGCCAGGATGCCCTCCTTCCGGGCCAGCTCCCTGGCCGTGCGGCCCGCGTCCTGGTCCTCGACCGTCACGATCTCGTCGATGAGGCTTCGGTCCAGCACCTTGGGCACGAAGCCCGCGCCGATGCCCTGGATCTTGTGGGGAGAGTGCTTCCCGCCGGACAGCACCGGCGAGAGCGCCGGCTCCACCGCCACGACCTTGACCGAAGGCTTGAGCTTCTTGAGGGCCCGGCCCGCGCCGGTCAGGGTGCCTCCGGTCCCGACCCCGCAGACGAGGAAATCGACTTGGCCGTCCGTATCCCGCCAGATTTCAGGACCTGTGTAGAGCTCGTGGGCCTTGGGATTGGCCGGGTTCTCGAACTGCTGGAGCATGAGGGCGTTGGGCAGGGTCCGGCAGAGCTCCTCGGCTTTGCTGATTGCGCCGGACATGCCCTCCGGGCCCGGGGTCAGGACGATTTCGGCCCCGAGCGCCTTCAAGAGCTTGCGCCGCTCCACGCTCATCGTCTCCGGCATGGTCAGGACCAGCCGGTAGCCCTTGCGGGCGCAGACCCAGGCTAGGCCCACGCCCGTGTTGCCGCTGGTTGGCTCCACGAGCGCCGCGCCCTTCTTGAGGCTGCCCTCGCGCTCCGCCGCCTCGATCATGGCCCGCCCAATGCGGTCCTTCACGGACCCGCAGGGGTTGAGGGACTCCACCTTCGCCGCGACCTTGGCCGCAAGGCCCTCGGCCATGGGGCCGATCCAGACCAGGGGCGTGGCGCCGACGAGCTCCGTCATGTCGCGGGCGATGTTGGGCATAGGTTCGCCTATGCGCCAATCATATCATTCGGGGGAGCGCCTTTCAGGCTTCGCGGCGGAGCTTGTCCTGGAGCAGCGGAACATCGACCCTGGGGAATTCGCAGGCGTGCAGGCCGAGCCACACGCCCAGCGAGGCCAGGCCGAGCCGCTTCTCGGCGCTGTCGTCCCACCGGTCGATGGCGCCCTGCTCCTCCGCTGAGATGGCCTTCCACGACCCGGCCGCGGCCGGGAGCTTGGGCAGGACATACGGCTGGGGCGCCGGGGTCCGGGGCGGCCCGGAAAAGGGGAGCTCCTGCGGAGGAGTCCATGTCCGCATCAAGATGGATTCCTCCTCGCAAGCGGCCTCCAGCGCAGGCTCGGCCTGGCAGGAGAGGGCTGCTTTGCGGTCTTCCGCCAGCCGGCTTGCGCCCAGAAGGATGAGGCCGAGAGCGATGCCGCCGGCTTCGAGAGCGTACAACGCGCGGGGATGGGATTGCGGCCGCTTCTGCGCGGCAGGGGCCTTCATGGATTCGCAGGCGCTCTGGGAAGCCGGAGAGGGCGGCGGCACGATGACAAGGCCCGGCTGAGGAGCCCCGGCGGGACGCGCCAAGTCGGCAGCGAGTCTCCCGCTCCGGTAGCCGTTCTGGGGCACGGAGAAGACCGCCTCAGGATGCTGACGGGAGCGGTCAACCGACCGGCTGAACTCGCCGGGCTCTATCAGACGGTCATGGAGCTCGGCGAGGTTCTCGGTGAACTCCGGCTCCGCGGCGCGCGCAGGCGCCCAAGCGCTCATCAGGAGCGCCGCGGCGGCCCATGCGATGCCGGGAAGGAGCCTCATCACTATTAAGATTAAGGCCGGCGCGTCCGGCGGGGCGGGGGCGGAAGTCCCAGACGCGGATAGGCCTTTGGACCTACCTGGATTTCGAATGTTTGGTACGCATCGCGCCGGAGCGGGAATAGTCTCATCTCCGGATAAATGCAGACCGCGTGCTTCAGCTTCTTACGGATAGAATATAGCCCGTGCCGCACTTTAATAGATAAAATAGACGACGAGAAAGAGCAATTGGATGTTCGGGACGCGGGCGCGTGCGTTTGGCTGCGATGACATGGCCAAGAAGATCCTGATCATAGAGGACGAGCCGGACTATCTCGCGCTCCTGGAGCATCTCCTCGCCGGGGCCGGCTACTCGGTCGTCAAGGCCGTCAACGGCGAAGCCGGGCTCAAGGCCTTCAAGGAAAAGAAGCCCGACCTTGTCCTTCTCGACTTGAACCTCCCGGACATGGACGGCTTGGACGTGTGCCGGGGAATCCGCGCCCAAGAACCCCCCAAGACCCCGATCCTGCTCTGCTCCGTGCGCTCGGCCGTCGCCTCGGTGGGCGAGGGCCTAAAAGCCGGGGCGGACGACTACGTGCTCAAGCCCTACGACGAGGCCGACCTGCTCGCGCGCATCAAGGCCCGTCTGAAGAGATGATCCCACGGACCGCGCGGCCAAGGAGGACGGCTCTACCGCGCTGTCCTTGGCTTCCGGCAGCGCCAAGGGCCGCGTGGGACATCGCCGTCGCGGAAGACGACCCCGCGGCCGGGACGCGCCTGGGCAGCCTCCTCAAGCGCGCCGGCTACCGGGTCGTCCTCTACTCCAAGCCTTCGGATTTCCTGAGCGCGCTCGTCAGATCGCGCTTCAGCGCGGCCTTCATCGAACTGCGCCTGCCGGGCATGGACGGCAAGGACGTCATCCGCGTCCTGCGCGCCAACGAGGAGTCCCGCCGCATGATCCTCATCGCGGTCTCGCTCAAGGCCGGCTGTCATCCGGCCCCCGTGGACGCATTCAACGCCGGCGCCGACGAGTATTTTCCCGCGCCGGCTGACCCCGAGCTGGTCCTCGTGCGTCTGAAGAGCCTCCTCCGGCGCAGGCTCGCCTCGCCGCGCCGCGAGGAGCCCCTCACCCTCGGCGAGCTGACGGTCCTGCCGGATGAGCGCGAGTGCAGGCTCTCCGGCCGCGCGGATAAGGAGCACGGCTCTACCGCGCGGTCCCCGGCTTCCAGCAGCGCCAGGGGCCGCTCGCTCAGGCTGACCCGGCTCGAGTTCGACCTGCTGGTCTACTTCCTGCGCCAGCGCAACCGCATCCTGACCCGGGGCAACATGCTCAAGGCGCTCTGGCGCGCTGACCCGCCGACCGGCACCGGGATCGTGGACAAGCACGTGGAGAACCTGCGCCGCAAGCTGGGCGCTTTCGGCGGGCGCATCGAGACCGTCATCAAGCTCGGCTACGTCCTGAAGGGCTAGCCAAGCCCCTTCAGCTCGAAGACGAACCGGCTTCCTTTGCCGGGCTCGGACTCGGCGCGGATGGTCCCGCCGTGCATCTCCACGATGGACTTGGAGATGGCCAAGCCCAGCCCCGCGCCGCTCGCGCGCACGGGGTTTAAGACCCGCTCGAAGGGCGAGAAGATGCGGCCCAGGGCCTCGGCCGGGATGCCGACGCCGGTGTCCGAGACCGAGCACTCGGCCCGGCACGCCGGCCCTTCTCCTCTCGCGCTGTCCCTGCGGCGCTCAGGCCCGACGCAGGGGCCGCCCGGGCTCCTGCGCAGGGCCACGCGGATGGAGCCGCCCTTCGGGGTGAACTTCAAGGCGTTCGAGATGAGGTTCGCGAGGACATGGGCGAGAAGGTCCGCGTCGAGCTTGAAGAGGCCCAAGCCCGGCTCAACCTCGGCCTCCAGCGATATCCCCGCCTCGCGCGCGTTGGCCGCGAAGAAGAGCGCGGCGTCTTCGACGATGGGCCCGAGCTCGCAGGGCTTAGGCGAGAACTCCAGCTTGCCGCGCTCGATCTTGGCCATCTCGAGCAGGTTGGCGACGAAATGCTCGAGCCGGGAGGCGCTCTTGCGGATGCGCTCCAGGCTCTCCTTGTCGGGCGCCGGGCGGGCGGCGGGGTCTAAGAGCATCTCGCGCACCTGGCTCTCGATGGCGCCGAGCGGGGATCGGAGCTCGTGGGTGACCGAGGCGATGAAGGTCTTCTTCATCCGGTCGAGCTCCTGGAGCTTGGCCGACATCTCGTTGACGCCCCGGGCGAGGCGCGCGATCTCGTCTCTGCCCTCGGCCCGCACCGACTCGCCGAGCCTGCCTTGGCCGATAGCCGCCAGCGCGCCTTCGATGAGCACGATGCGCCGCGTCAGCGCGGCGCTGAGCAGGAGCGCCAGGAGAAGCCCGCCCGCGGCCGTGATCAGCCCGGAGCGGGCCACGTTGCGCAGGACCGCCCCGAAGGCCCTGCGCTCGCGCTCCTCGAGGACCGACTTCGAGAAGAGAATCTCGACGCGCACGCTCTTGCCCGCGTGGGAGGCCTCCGCGACCTTGACCTCCACGCCTCCGGCCGGCTCAGGCGGCGCTTGGCCTCCGCTCTCCCGCCATTTGCCCTCAAGCAGCGCGCGGCAGTGATGGACCTCGGGCCTGTCTTTCCTTAGGAATGCCAGGTAGTCCAGGAGCATCAGGGGGTCGTCTGCGAGCAGGGACTCCTCTCCCACCCGCCGGACGCTCTCGACGAGGAGGCGGACCTTCCCGGCCTCGGCCTCGCGCAAGGCCGCTCTATCGAGCTTGACGAAGACGAGGCCAGCTGCCGCGCTCGCGGCGGCGATTGCGGCCGCCAGGATGAGGGCGAGCTTGACGCGGATGCTCATTGCCGCATGCGCAGGCGCTCTAGGGCCTTCTTCGCCCGCGCGTCGTCCGGGTCGAGCTCCAGGATGCGCATGTAGACCGCGGCGGCCTGGAGGTACTCGCCGCCCGCGTAGTGCTCGACGCCCTTCTCGTGGAGCCGCTCGATCTCGGCGGGGTCCGCGGGCTTGCGCTCTGCGGCTGGAGGGACGGGGGAGTCCGGGGCCTTCGGGGCAAGCGGCTCCTTGGCCGCAGCGGGGGTCGGCGCAGGGACCGCCGGTTCCGGCTCGCCCAAGCCCAGGCTCCTGCGCGCAAGGGCCACGGAGTCCGCCAAAGCTTTGCGCCGCTTGGGGTTCTTCTCCATCTGCATGGCCTTCTGCCAGATGCTCAGGGCCTCGGCGTAGCGTCCCAGGGCGAAATAGGTCGAGCCGATGCGGTCGTAGACCGAGAGGCTGCCGCTCTTGAGGCTCAGTATCTCCTTGACCAAGGCCAGCCCGCCCTCGTAGTCGCCCCGCTCGTAGGCGCTCTTGATGCGGGAGAGGATGTCCTGAACCGAGGCGTCTTTTGACGAGCCCCTCGGCGCGTCGGGAACCGCCGCATCCGAAAGGGCCGGGTTCTCTCCGCTCTCCGAAGAGTGCCGGGCGCTTGGAGGCGGAGCAGCGGCCTGTTCCCCGACGGGGACAGCGGCTCCTTTGCCGCCGCTCCCTGGCGACGCACACGCGGCGAGCAGCGCGAATGCAGCCCCCGGCCAGATGCGCAGATTCATATCGTTAGGGCCCGGCAGGGTTTCAGTTTACAATTTCTGCCGGGGAGCTTCCCTCCCGCCCTCTCCGGCTTCCCAGAGCGCCTGCGAGGACTGGCGAGCGGAGAACAGCCGGCGCCCGCCCTCTCCGGCTTCCCAGAGCGCCTGCGAG
>JACRDO010000139.1 GCA_016212885.1 Elusimicrobiota bacterium
AGACGCGCTACGCGAATCTCAACGCCAGAATTGCCAAGAACAATGCGGAGGCCGAGGTTATCGACGAGGAGAAGAAGCGGCTCGAAGAGATCCTTCCCGAGCTCATCGCCGGCCAAAAGGTGCTGAAGGCGACGAAGTGCAGCGCCAAGAAGAAAGAGATATGTCCGAAAACATCGGAAACGTTGACGGTAAGCGGAACCGGCGGCAAAGCTCGTTTCAGAAAGACATGCATTTATACCTGCCCTAGCGGGAAAGTAAGAACTGTCGTTGTAACATCACTGGGCAGTTTACCCGAATGCCCTAAGTCGGTAAGCAATTAATGAAGAATAAGAACGATAAGATATGCGGCAAAGGTTGGAGAATCGCCAAGCGCATACAAACTGCGGAAATTTTGACCGTTAGGAATTTCGACAAAAACTCCAATAGACTGAATTGGCATTGTCTGGATTTATCAACAGGGAAAGAATTCGACCTACCGCTGTCATCTCAGTCCGTCCCGGGCAATCCCATTTTTCTATCCCAGGCCGAAACATTGCTTTATACAACCAGCAAAGGACTTGTAGGTTATGATTTTGGCCGACGAACGGAACGGTTGCTGTTTCCCATTGATACCGACTTGTACCGCATCCAACGAATATGGCTATCTCCCAAAAATGAAAGCGCGTTATTCTATATATTATGCAGAGACCTTAGCTCTCCTCCGACAGAGGAAGAACTAGAATCCCAAGGGGTCGTGTTGCAAGAGGCAAGGGAAGAGTACGAGCTCTTTGAATGGAAGATCGGCTCCCCTGGTCCAAAGTCAATCATAAAATTTGGAAATCCGCCGGTATTTTCTGATATTGATTGGAACCAATATAGTCTTTTTGCATCATTAGGAAACAGCAAAGAATTGATCAAAATCAACTTGGCAACTCATGAAGTCACTCCCCTGGGCCGACAAAAAAGTTTGGTCGGATTGACTGTTTCTCCAAGCAATACGTTCGTTACATGGGATTCTGATCTAAAATCAAGGATCGAGGAAACTCCGGCTGATGGCCGCAAGGTCACTCTTGCTTCGAGTGGAGGATATCCAGCGTTCTCGCCGAATGGACAAAAAATGGCTTTCATTCGGAGCTATAGAGAAATTTGGTTGAGGAATAAGAACGGTGGAATTGAAATGATTATGGCTTTCCCGAAGTTTAAGACAAATTGGGCTGAAATTCCTACTTGGTGCTCATGTGGCGCTCATTTCGCCGTATGTTTGACCCAGAGCAAAGAAAAGAGCGAAAGGCGCATTTTGGTCATTGCTGATACGAAGGAAAAGAAGCTCCTACTGGTTGACGGGCTATCACTGTTTGGTGTATTCGGTATAGGCGAGATGGTCTGGCTTCCCAGATCGGTTGTGCTTGGTGTGACCACTCGCCGCAAAAGGGAATTAAAGACGCGAACCGGCGGGTAGCGTCCGTCGGCCTTCGCAGAACCGCTACGACCGCCCGTTGCCCGCCACCACTCGAAAGCAAAGGCGGCGCCAAGCTCGGAAAGGCAAGATCACCAGCTGGAGAAAGTCGACGTGGCCGGTGTCCTGCCGGCGGCACTCCCGTCCAGGGGCCTTATGGCAAATTTTCAATCAACACGCTGCCGGCCTGAGCCTCTCCGACTGAAATGATATAATTCGTTGCTTTTCTCAGAACGCGCGCTTAGCGCGCGCAGGTCGTGCTCCTCTCGCACGTCCTCGTAGGCGTTCTGGGAAGCCGTAGAGGGCGTGCGCTCGTTCGAGAAATCATCCATGAGCCAACGCATCCTTGTCCTGCGCCTTTCCTCTTTGGGGGACGTGGTGCTGACCGCGCCGGTCTACAAGAACCTCAAGGCCCACTGGCCGGACTGCCGCATCTCGGTCATGGTCAAGCCGCAGTTCGCCCCGGCCCTCGCCCGCAATCCCAACGTGGAGGAGGTCCTCCCCTACCGCGGCCACTCACAAGCCCTGCGCCTCATCATCGAGCGCGGCTTCACCCATCTGCTCGACCTGCACGCGAACTGGCGGACCTTCTGGCTCAGGCAGCTCGCGCATGTCCCGAACGCGGCAGTCTACCGCAAGGACGCCCTGGCCCGGCGGCTTTTCGTCCACATGGGGCTTCCCTCCCCGGCCCTGACCCGCCATACTTTAGACCGCTATCTCGAGGCGCTCTCTTCCTGGGGAGTCCCCATCCGCACGCGCGATCTCGCCCTCGGGGACTACGGAAGCCCGAACGCCCCCCTCCCGGCTGAAGGCGCGCGCATCCTCCTCGCGCAGACCTCCTTTCTGGGAGACGCCCTGCTGAGCGTCCCCTTGACCCGCCGCATCAAGGACCTGCTCCCCGGCTGCCGGCTGAGCGTGCTGACCCGGCCGAAGACCGCGGACATCTTCCGCCGCCTGCCTTGGGTCGACGAGGTCGTCGAGGACGACAAGAAGGGCCTCCACCGGGGAATCTTCGGGCTCTGGAGCCTGGCCAAGTCCCTGCGCGGGCGCTACGACCTGGCGCTCTCCGCGCACCGGTCCCTGCGCAGCGCCCTTCTGCTCTGGCTCTCCCGCCTGCCCTACCGCATCGGCTTCTCCACCAGCGCCGGCGCTTTCCTCTACCACCGCACCGTCTTCTTCTCGTGGGCCATGCCGGATGTGGAGCGCAACCTGGCCTTGCTTCTGCCGCTCAAGCCGGACATCAAGCCCGAGGAGCGCGACTCCCTCTACCTTCCCGCCAGGCCGGACGGAGCAGGTCCTGCCGACTCGGCCGCGGCGGCGGTCCAAAGCCGCCTGAGCGAGGCGGGCATCGGGCCCCAAGCGAAGCTCGTCGGCATGCACCCGGGCTCGGCTTGGCCGACCAAGCGCTGGCCGGCCGCCTCCTTCGTGCGCCTCGCCCAGCGCCTCTTGGGCGAGGCGGGCGCCAAGGTCATCCTCGTCGGCGGGCCCGAGGACCGCGAGCTGGCGGCTGGGATCGCGGCCCAGACCGGCGCGCTCGACTGGACCGGCGGCACGACCCTGCCGGAGCTCATCGAGCTGGCCGGCAGGCTCAAGGTCTTCATCACCAACGACTCCGGGCCCATGCACGTGGCGGCCGCGCGCGGGGTCCCCACCCTGGCCATCTTCGGTCCCACGACGCGGGAGCTGGGCTTCTTCCCCTACGGCCGCGGCCACCGGGTGATCGAAAAGGACCTGCCCTGCCGGCCCTGCGGCCTGCACGGCTCGAGGGCCTGCCCGCAGGGACATTTCCTCTGCATGCGGCTCATCGGCGTAGGCGAGGTCTTCCGCAGCGCCCTCGAGATGATGGGGCCCCTTTGAACATCCTCCACGTCCTCGACGAGCCTTACGACAGCGGCATCGCGGACTACGCCTTGTCCGCGGCATCGGGCCTTTCGGAGCGGGGCCACCTAAGCTGCGTGGCCGGGCTCCCGGGATGCGCGCCGCTCAACCGCGCCGCGGATCTCGGCTTGAAGACCTACGACTTCTCCAATCCCTGGATGGGATTGCCGGGCTTCAGGCTGTTCCTCAGGAGGAGCAAGGTCCAGCTCATCGTCGCCCACACAGGGTCCGCCCACACCGCCGCGGTAACCGCGACCCGCGGGG
The DNA here is from genome assembly GCA_016212885.1 of Elusimicrobiota bacterium. GTDB lineage: Bacteria > Elusimicrobiota > Elusimicrobia > UBA1565 > UBA1565 > UBA9639. The sequence continues at coordinate 3,578 of JACRDO010000139.1, forward strand.
CGCAGATCAAGGTGGTCCGGGTACGCGGCGACGCGCGCCCCATGCGCTCCCGGCCGGGGATGGGCCTGCTCTGGAGCCGCACCGCCGGCTTCATCGCCGCCAACCGCGCCATCCTGGAGGCCGCGGCCAAGCTGATCGGCGATGTCCCCTCCGCGGCCATCTACCAGGGCCTCAAGGACCCGGGCCCGGCGGCGCCGCTGCCCCAGATGCCTCCCTGCGTCGGGCTCGTCGGGCGCCTCGACCCCGTCAAGGGGCACGGCATCTTCATCCTGGCCGCGGCGCGCGTGCTCCGCCGCTTTCCGCAAGCCCGCTTCCTCGTCGCGGGACGCGAGGAGAACGTGAGCATCCGCGAGCTGAGGCGCCTCGCCTTGGAGCACGGCCTGAAGGACTCCCTCATGCTGCTCAGCCGCGTCCCGGACGTCTGCGAGGTCATGCGGCGCTGCCACGTCGGAGTGATCGCCTCCATCGGCTCGGAGGCCGTCTCACGCGCCGCCGTCGAGTGGCTCTCCCAGGGCCGCCCCCTCGTCGCCACGGCCGTGGGCTGCCTCCCGGAGTACCTCCAGGGCGGCGAGTGCGGCCGCATCGTCGCGCCCAACGACCCCGGCGCTCTTGCCGAGGCCGTCTGCGCCTTTCTGGAGGCTCCCGAGGACATTTCCCGCGCGTCCGTTGCCGCGCGCCGGCTCTTCGAGGAGCGCTTTCCCCTGGAGCGCTTCCTCTGCGAGACCGAGAGCTTCTACCGGAGCGTGTGCCCGGCATGAGCAAGCCCCGGCTGAGCGTCTATCACCTCGACGGTGAGAGGGGCCTGCGCGGGGGCGAGCGCCAGCTGCTCTATTTGGCCTGCCGCCTCCGCTGCCTGGGCCATGAGAACGTGGTGGTCTGCCGCAGGGATTCTCCGGTGAGCCGGGAAGCTTCCGCACTGGGCTTGGAGCGGTTCCATCTCCCGTTCATCGGAGAATGGGACCCGATCTCGGCCTGGCGCCTGCGCCGCAGGGCCCTGCTTTCCGCCAACCCAATCCTCCACGCCCACACGGCCCACTCGGCCGCGCTGGCTTCCCTCGCGGCGCTGTGGGGCCGCCTGCCGTGGCTCGCCCACCGCCGCGTCGACTTCCATCTCAGTGGGGGCTTGAGCCGCCGGATGAAATACGAAGCGGCCGGGCGCGTCGTCGCGGTCTCGGAAGGCGTGCGGCGCGTGCTCATCGAAGACGGCCTGCCGGCCGGCCGCGTGGCCGTGGTCCGCGACTGCGTCCCGATCGGCGCCGAGGAGGCGCGGGCAGTTGGGCTCGCGGAGCCCTACGCGCCTGCCTCCGCGAACGAGCGCCAGTCCCTGCGGGCCAAGCTCGCCGGCGAATGGAGCCTTCCGGCCGGCGCCCCATGGGTCGGCAGCGCCGCGGCCTTCGTCCCCCACAAGGACCCCGAAACCCTTCTGAGGGCCGCGGCCCTGGTCCTGGCCGAGCGCAAGGACGCCAGGTTCATCCTGCTGGGGGAAGGCCAGCTACGCCAGGCGCTCGAGGCCCTGGCCTCCTCGCTGGGGATACGAGGAGAGGTCATCTTCGCCGGCTGGCGCTCGGACATTGTCCGCTGCTTGAAGGCTTTCGACCTGCTCGCGCACTCCCCTTGGGGCGAGGGTCTTGGCTCGGTCCTGTTGGAGGCCATGGCCTGCGGACTGCCCGTGGTCGCCACCACCGCCGGGGGAATCCCCGAGGTCGTTGAGGACGGGAGAACGGGACTCCTCTCCCCTCCGAGGAGCCCCCAGGCCCTCGCCGAGCGCATCCTGCAGACCCTTTCCGACCCGGCCCGCGCGGCCGAAAGGGCCTGCTCGGCCCTTGCGGCCGCGCGGGGATTCAGCCTGGCGGCCGCGGGTGAAAAAATGGAGAATCTGTACCTGGAGCTGGCCTCTTCCAAGACATGACTCCCAAGCTCAGCGCGGTGATCATCGCCAAGGACGAAGCGCTCGACCTGCCCGGGTGCCTCGAGAGCCTCGAGGGCCTGGGCGCGGAGATCGTGGTCTTAGACGGCGGCTCAGCTGACGCCACCGCGGACATCGCCCGCGCCCACGCCGCGCGCGTCTTCCACCGCGATTTCGACGCGTACGCGGACCAGAAGCAGGCGGCCTTGGAGAAGGCGGACGGGGACTGGGCCCTGTCCATTGACGCGGACGAGCGCCTCACGCCGGAGCTCAGAGACGATATCCTCCGCGTCGTGGCCCAAGGCGGCCCCTGCGCCGGCTACGAGATCCCCTTCCAGGTCCGCTTCCTCGGCCGCTGCCTGCGCTTCGGGGGCCTGGGCTCGGAGCGGCATCTGCGCCTCTTCAAGCGCAAGGCCGGCCGGTTCGTCGGAGGGCGCCTGCACGAGGGCATCGTCGTGGAGGGGGCCGTGGGCCGCCTGAGCGGGCGGATGATCCACATCCCCTACCGCGACATCGACGAGTACCTCGACAAGATGCACCGCTACACGACCTGCGCGGCCCAGAAGCGCCGTGAGCAGGGGCGCCGGTTCACCCCTCTCCACCATCTTCTGCCGTTCTGGGAATTCTTCGTCCGGACGGTCCTGCGGCTCGGCCTGCTGGACGGGACCCCCGGGGTGGCTTGGGCCGCCCTCTCGTCCTTTCACACTTGGGTGAAATATGTGAAACTGCGGGAAATGGAGCGTTCATGACCGGGCTCGCCTGGCCCCTATCCTGCGCCGCGGTCGCCGCCGCGGTCTGCGCGCGCTGGAACTGGTGGCGTCCCCTGGCCCAGGGACTTCCGGTGCTCATGTACCACAAGGTCGGGGAGCCCCCGCCGGGCTCGAAGCTGAAGAAGCTCAGCGTCGGCGCCGAGGAGTTCCGCTGGCAGATGGACTATCTGCTGCGCCATGGCTACACCCCCCTGCTCTTCTCCGAGATGCACGAGATCCTCGAAGGCCGCAGTCCCGCGCCTGCGAAGCCGGCCCTGGTCACATTCGACGACGGCTACGCCAACAACGCCGAGATCGCTTTTCCGATCCTCCGGGAGATCGGGGTCAAGGCGAACATCTTCCTCGTTCACGACACCCTGGGCAAGCACAACGTCTGGCATGACCCAGAAACCGAGGCCTGGATCCGGATGATGACCTTGGACCAGGTTCGGGAGCTCCAAGCCTCGGGCCTCATCGGATTCGGCTCCCACACCATGACCCACCGCAGCCTGGCGCAGATCCCGCTGGAGGAGGCGCGCTGGGAGATGTGCGAGTCGAAGAAGCGGCTGGAAGAGAAGCTCGGGCACGAGGTCATGTTCTTCGCCTACCCTTACGGCGCGGGCGCCTGCGTCCCGGAGGTCCGCGAGGCCGCGAGGGCCGCGGGCTACCGCTACGACTTCGCGATCCGGCAGGGCATGGCGCCCTGGCCTTGGAAGCCCGATCTTGGCCCCATCCCGCGCCTCTTCATCCGGCGCGACGACAACCGCTTCGACTTCCACCTCAACATGACCCGCGGGAAGGCCCGCTTCTGAATGGACGCGCAGAGGCCGGAAAAAATCCTCGTCCTCATGCTGCGCCGCATCGGCGACGTCCTGCTCACCACTCCGGCGGTCAAAGCCCTGCGCAAAGCCTTCCCGGAGGCGGTCATCGACTTCCTCGTGGAGCCGCCGGCCGATCAGCTCCTGCGCGCCGGCCCCGACATCTCCTCTGTCCTGCGCTATGACCCGTCCCTGGCCGGCTCGCTAAGATGGATCCTGCAGATCCGCCGCGCGCGCTACGACTGGGTCGTGGACTTCCTGGGCACCCCGAGGACCGCTCTGCTCAGCTTCCTGAGCCGCGCGAGGGTCCGGGCCGGGCCGGCCCAGGTCGCCCACCGCTGGGCCTACACGCACCTCCTGCGCCAGCCCCCCTCCGCCTGCTACAACGCGCTCGAGAAGATCCGCCTCCTGGGCGCGCTCGGCCTTTCCCCGGACGAGAGCGACTGCCTGCCCGAGCTCCATGTCCCTGAGGCGTCCCAGCGCTTCGCCCGGGACGCCCTCGCGGCCACCTTCGGCGGCGTCGAACGGGCCCAGCCCCTCGTCGGCTTCGTGCCCGGCTCCCGCCGGCCGACCCGGCGCTGGCCCCCGGGGCATTACGCGGAGCTGGGCCGCCTCCTGCGCGGCCGCCAGGGGGTCAAGATCCTCGTCTTTTGGGGCCCGGGGGAGCGCGAGAGGGCCTCGCAGGTCGTCTCCGGCATCGGGGCCGGGGCCGCGCTCTCGCCTCCGGTCGCGAACCTCATGGACCTGGCCGGCCTGCTTTCAGCCTGCCGGATCGTCGTCTCAAACTGCAACGGCCCCAAGCACATCGCCGCGGCCTGCGGGGTCAAGACGCTCACGATCCACGGCTCGAGCGACCCCGCGTGCTGGAACCCTCCGGACCCGTCCAGGCATCCTTTCATCCGGCTGGAAAAGCTTCAGTGCATCGGCTGCCGCCTCAACCGCTGTCCCTACGGGATGGAATGCATGAATAACCTTTCTCCGCAAGCCGTTTCCACGGCAGCTGAAAACCTCCTGCTGGGAGCCCCGGCCCGATGCCCCTAGAGGAGCGCCGGGCGAGCCTGCGGCGCAGCCCTTTGGGGCGTCTCCTGCTTAGATTCCTCTCAGCCCTCTATGGCCTGGGCGTGGCCCTGCGCAACGCGGGCTACGCCTTGAGACTCCTGCCCTCCAAGCGCCTGCCGGCGCGCACGGTCTGCATCGGCAACCTCACCACGGGCGGCACAGGGAAGACCACGGCCGTCCTGCTCGCGGCTCAAACCGTGCGCGGCCGGAACCTGAAGGCCGCGATCCTCTGCCGCGGCTACCGCCGCAAAGCCGAGACCGAGGAGGTCTTAGCGCTTCTGGACAGCTCGGACGCGGCCTGGGAAGAGGTCGGCGACGAGCCGTGGATGATGCACCGCATGCTGAAGGGCCGCGGGGTGCCGATCCTCATCTCTGCGGACCGCTACCGGGCGGGCCTGGCGGCGATCAAATACTACGCCCCGGACGTCCTGCTCCTCGACGACGGCTTCCAGCACCGCAAGCTCCGCAGGGACGCCGACGTGGTCCTGGTCAGCGCGACCGACCCCTTCGGCGGCGGAAGCCTTCTCCCTCACGGGACCCTCCGTGAGCCCGTGTCCGCGCTGCGCCGGGCCGCCCTGGTCCTCCTCACTCATGCGGACAGCGTGAGCCCTGAGCGCTTGAAGGAGATCCGCGAAGCGGTCCTCGGCGCGAAGCCCGGGCTGAAAATCGCTGTCGCGGTCCACCGGCCGGAGGGCGTCCTCGACCTCAAGAGCGACCGAAGGCACTCCATCTCCTACCTGAAGGGAAAGAGGATTTCCTGCCTCTGCGCGATCGGAGACCCCCGCTCTTTCGAGGACAGCCTCCGCCAGGCGGGAGCGCATCTGCAGCAGATCTGGCGCTTCCCGGACCACCACCCCTTCACGGTCGAGGAGCTGCGCTCCATCGAGACCCTGCGCCGCGGAGCCCCTATCGTGACGACCTTCAAGGATTTCGTCCGCCTGCCCCAGTCTTGGCGCGACATCCTTTCCGGAGACGTCCTCGCGCTCTCGGTGAAATTGGAGATCACCTCGGGTCTCGATGACTGGGAGACGGTCCTGTTCGGCTACCATGTCCGGCATTAGCCTTCTCGAAACGGCGGTCCGGGAGCGCGAGCTCAGCCTCAGCGGCTCCTACGTTGTCGGGGACAAGAAGGCCGACGCGGACCTGGCCCGGGCTCTCGGGATTCCTTCGATCCATCTCAAGACCGGCCACGGCCGGGACGAACGGGAGCGCTACGGCCCCAGGCTCGGCGCGACGCATCAGGCGCCGCACTTGCTTTCAGCCGCGAATTGGATCCTGCGGAGCTCCATTCGATGACCTTCGACGAGTTCTGGGACCGCCGCCGGATCCGGCTCAGCCCGATGCTCGCCGTCCTATTCTTCTGCGCCGCCCCTGATCGGGCCCAGATCAGCGAGGGCCCGCAGGAGCCGGTCATCCAGAGCTCCTCCGCCGCGCAGGAGGTCATTGCCAGCACCGCCCCATCGCCGTTCACAGGGCCGGTCTTCCCGTCGCCCTACGAGCTGGTCCGAGGGCCGGCGGCCTTGCCCCCAGCGGCCCCCAAGGTCCCCTGGTATCCGGAATCGCTCGAATTCGAGATCAAGTGGGGGATCATCTCCGCCGGCTGGTCGAATCTGAAGGTCCAGGAGGTCGTCGACTTCGCGGGCCAGAGCGCCTACCACCTCGTCTCCGAAGCCCAGTCCAACAAGTTCTGCGACACCTTCTACAAGGTCCGGGACATCAACGAGTCCTGGATCCACACCGGCAACCTCAACTCCCTCGGCTACTCCAAGAAGCTAAGGGAAGGGAGCTTCTTCCGGGACGAGTGGGTGACGTTCGACTACTCGAAGAGCATCTTCACCTCGCACAAGATCGACCGGGACGGAACCGTGACGCCAAGCAGCGGGCCCATCCCGGGCTCGGTCCAGGACATGCTCTCGAGCATCTACTTCCTGCGCCCCCGCGAGCTCAAGGTCGGCGACGAGGTCATCCTGGACGTCAACACGAAGTCGAACTGGCCGCTCGTGGTGAAGGTCATCCGCAAGGAGAATGTCCGCGTGCCGGCCGGGAAGTTCTCCACGGTGCTCGTCGAGCCGGCCGTCCGGAAAGAGGGCATCTTCATCCAGAAGGGCAGGAAGCTGGAGGTCTGGCTGAGCGACGACGAGCGCCACATCCCGGTCCTCATGCGCGTCGATGTCTTCTTCGGCCACGTCTCGGCGTACCTGAAGAAAATCAATTAGGTGGGAGAGTCCCCCAGGCCCAAGGCCGCAGCCGCCGCCTATGCCGCGGCCATCGCGGCCGCCGCCTTCGCCGCCTACGCCCTGACGCTGGGAGCTCCGGCCTTCTACGACGACGAAGTCTTCATCCAAGGAAACCTCGTTTTCTCCCTGCCCTTGGACCGGTTCCTGGCCGCAGTCTTCTCCCGCGACTATTTCATCTTCACCGGCGAGCGCACCTATCAGCCGCTCATCACGCTCTTCCACTATCTGACCCACGCCAGTCCGGCCGCCTATCGCCTCGCGGGCATCGCCCTCCACGCCCTGAACGCGGCGCTCCTGTTCCTATTGGCGCGCCGGCTTCTGCGCGACGACGGCAAGGCCCTCCTGGCGGGCCTCCTTTTCGCGCTGTTCCCGCCGTGCACGGAAGCGGTCGCCATATCCTCCTTCAAAGGCCATCCAGCGGCCCTTTCCTGCATCCTCGCTTCGCTCCTCGCCTGGGACAACGTCTTGGACACGGGAGCCAATGGACCGTTGCGGCTCTTCTGGGGCATCGCCGCGCAGGCTTTCTTCCTCGTCGGGCTGCTCTGCAAGGAGACCGCCCTCGCGATCCCAGCCCTAACCTTGGCCTGGCCGCGCTCCACCAGGGAGAAGCTCCTTGGCGCGATCGCCTTCTCCCCCGCGGCGCTCCTCTACCTGGGCCTGCGCTTCCTCTTCCTGACGCCGATTCCTCCTCCGGAGGGCCTCGTGGGGCCCGGAAGAGCCACTGTCCTGTCCTTCGGCTGGTACTTGGCCAAGCTCATCTGGCCTCATCCGCTCTGCCTTGAAAGGTCCCTGCCGGGAGGCTGGGCTTGGCCCAATTGGGCCTACGCGGCGCTCGGCATCGGCTTCATCGCCGCCGTCACGGCCCTGCGCCGCCGCCCGAAAGCCCTGTTCCCCATGGCGTGGGTCCTGGCCGGCATCTTGCCGATGATCCACCTGATCCCGTTCGCGAACTACAGCCCTGTGGCGGACCGCTACCTCTACCTTCCGGCGGCCGGCTTCTGCCTGCTTCTGGCCGGTTCGGCCGTGAAAAGGCCTTGGCTTTTCATCCTCGCGCTCATCTGGGGCGTTTCCACGCTCCGGCGCGGCGCCGCCTACCTGGACCGCGAAGCCCTCATCCGACAGACCGCAGCCTGCGCTCCGGATAATCCGCGCGCGCAGGCGATGCTGGGCGGCTTCTATGTCGATCGCGCCCGCGACTATCGAAGAGGCTTGGAATGCTTCGAGCGCGCGTTCTCTTTGGATCCGGGCTTCCGCACGCGCTTGGACGATCCGGGACTCATCCATTTGGAGGGCTCCCCGTATATCCTGGGCATGCTCAAGCTCAAGCTCGGCGACGCAGTTTCGGCCGAGAGGCTTCTCGACGAAGGCATCCGGAAAGGTCCGACCGCGGCGCTCAAGCTCATGCGGGGGGACGCGCGCGCCGCGTTGGGCAAGGAAGCTTCGGCCCTGCGGGACTTTGAAGAAGCGTCTTCTCTGGCGCCCTCCTGGTTCCTGCCGGAGCTGAAGTCCGGCCTCCTGCGTCTGCGCCGAGGCGACAAGAAAGGCGCGCTGGAGCGGCTTGAGCGCGCGCAGGCCCTGGACCCGGGAGGCATCCGCCTGCAGGAAACCCTCGCCCAAGCCTATCAGGATCTCGGCCGCCCGGCCGAGGCGGGCCGGCTCTGGCGTGCCGCGGCTGAGCGCGAGCCCGGGCGCTCGGAGCTCTGGGCGAGGCTGGCCGAGAGCCTGCGCGAGCGCGGCGAGGAAGCCGCGGCCCGAGCCGCCTACGCCAGGGCCGCGCAGGCGGCTGAAGACGCCCTCGAGCGCCTCCGGAGATCGGAGGCCGCGCAAACGCAGCTCTTGAGGGAGATGGAGGCTTTCAGCCTGGACCTTCGCAAAAAGGCCGGAAAACAGTGAATTTTGTATACTCTGCCGAAGCCCGCATGAGCGACTTCCCCTCCGCAAAGAAGCTGCACGCCATCGTCGATAAGTTCCTGGGCAAGAACGTCCTCGTCCTGGGCGACCTCATGCTGGACCAATTCATCAGGGGCAGCGTCGAGCGGATCTCCCCTGAGGCCCCGGTTCCGGTCGTGGCCGTGCGCGAGGAGACCCACCTGCCCGGCGGGGCCGGCAACGTCTGCAGCAACCTGGCGGCCTTGGGCGCGCGGGTGAGCGTTTTCGGAATGGTCGGGGAGGACGCCCCCGGCTCGGGCCTGCTCGGGGATCTCCGGGACCGCGGCGTCGACGTCTCAGGGGTCCGCATCGAGAGCGGCCGCGTGACGACGCAGAAGGTCCGCGTGATCGCCGAACACCAGCAGGTGGTGCGCTTCGACCGCGAGACCTCCGGGCATCTGCCCTCTCAAGCCTTGGCCCGGATCTCGGAGGGCCTCTCGGAGCGCGCGGCCGCGGCTCACGCCCTGGTCATCTCCGACTACGGCAAGGGCGTCGTGACGCCGCTCGTGGTCCGGCGCGCGGTGCGCTCGGCCCGCCTCCGGAGGATCCCCGTCGTCGTGGACCCCAAGGTGGAGCACTTCAAGCGCTACCGCGGGGTCGACTGCATCACCCCGAACACCCAGGAGGCCTGGGCAGGGATGCGCGCGCATCCCTGCGCGGACGAGGCCGCCCTGCGCGCGCTCGGCATGAAGATCCTGCGCTCGCTGCGCGTCCGCTTCCTGATCATCACGCGCGGGGAAAAGGGGATGACCCTCTTCCAGCACCGCGAGCCGCCGCGCCATATCCCGACGCAGGCCCAGGAAGTCTTCGACGTGACGGGCGCCGGCGACACGGTCACGAGCGTGATGGCGCTCTCCCTCGCCTGCGGCGCGAAGCCTTTTGAAGCCGCGGTCATCGCGAATGCCGCGGCCGGAGTCGTGGTCGGCAAGCTCGGGACCGCGACACTGAGCGCCGCTGAGCTGCGCGCCGCGATCCGTCCAAACGTTCCACGCGCCGTAGGTTTGGACGTACCGAACCTAAGCCGTGCGGAACGTTCGGTACGATGAAGTCCACTCTTATCGTCATCCCGGCCCGGCTCGGATCCACGCGCCTGCCGAGGAAGGTGCTCAAGCCCCTGGGCGGAAAGCTCGTCGTCGAATGGTGCCGCCAGGCCGCCCTGAAATCCGGGATCGGCCCCGTGGTCGTGGCGACCGACCATCCCGAAGTCCTGCGCGCCGTGGAATCCTGCGGCGGCGCCGCCGTGCTGACCCCCGAGGATTGCCGCTCCGGCACCGACCGCGTCTACGCGGCCCTTTGCGCCATCGAGCGGGCCCGCCGCCGGCGCTACCCGTTCGTCATCAATCTCCAGGGCGACGAGCCTTTCATCCGCCCGGCCACGATCCGCGCCGTGGCGGAACTCCTTTGGCAAGGAGCCCCCATGGCCACGGCCGTCATCCCCATGACGGACCCCCGGGAGGCCGGCAATCCCAGCGTCGTCAAAGTCGCGTTGGCGGCCTCCGGCCGCTGCCTGTATTTCTCGCGGGCCCCGATTCCCTTCCGGCGCGCCGCGGACGGCGATGGAGCGGCGCCTGAAAGGATGCACCGCCACATCGGGATTTACGGGTTCGCCCGGAAGGCCCTGGAGCGGTTCGTAAGGCTCCCCCCCTCCCGCCTCGAGCTCATCGAGAGCCTCGAGCAGCTCCGCGCCCTCGAGCACGGCATCGAGATATTCGCCTGCCGGGCCCACGGCGCGCCGCTCGCCATCGACACCGCCTCCGACCTCCGGCGAGCCGGCCGGCTCCTGAAGGCCTCGCCCTATGACTAAATACATTTTCGTGACCGGCGGCGTCGTGAGCTCCCTGGGCAAGGGCATCACCGCGGCGTCGCTGGCGAAGCTGATGAAGAGCCGCGGGCTCTCGGTCACCTGCCTCAAGTGCGACCCCTACATCAACGTGGACCCCGGGACCATGAACCCCTACCAGCACGGCGAGGTCTTCGTCACGGAAGACGGGGCCGAGACGGACTTAGACCTGGGGCACTACGAACGCTTCCTCAACGTGGATATGAGCCGCGAGAACAACATCACGGCCGGGCAGGTCTACGAGACGGTCATCATGCGCGAGCGGCGCGGGGACTTCCTGGGCGCGACCGTGCAGGTCATCCCGCACATCACCGATGAGATCAAGCGCCGGTTCCTGGCGGTCCCCAAAGGAGCGGCGGGAAACCTCGACATCGTCATCGTCGAGATCGGCGGGACGGTGGGCGACATCGAAAGCCTCCCCTTCCTCGAAGCCGCCCGCCAGAAGGGCCTGGAGCTCGGCAAGGACAACGTCCTCTACATCCACGTGACGCTCCTGCCCTACATCAAGGCCTCCGAGGAGCTGAAGACCAAGCCGACCCAGCACTCCGTCGGCAAGCTCCGCGAGATCGGCATCAACCCCGACATCATCGTCTGCCGCACCGACCGCCCCCTCTCCTCGGAGCTGAAGGCCAAGATCTCCCTCTTCTGCAGCGTCCACAAGGACTCCGTCGTCGAAGCCCCGGACGCCCCGACGATCTACGAGGTGCCCCTCCTCCTCCAGCGCCAGGGCTTGGACGAGCAGGTGCTGATGTGCCTGCGCCAGCGCGCCCCGACCAGGGACCTCGAGTCCTGGCGGGCCCTGGTGGAGAAGGTCAAGAATCCCGGCCGCGAGGCCGTCATCGCCCTGGCCGGCAAGTACACAGAGCTCAAGGACGCCTACAAATCCGTGCACGAAGCGCTGGTGCACGGAGGCATCGCCAACGGCGCCCGGGTGAGCATCCGCTATGTCGACGTCCAGTCCCCCCAGCTCGAGAAGAGCCTGGAGGGGGTCGGCGGCATCCTGGTCCCCGGCGGGTTCGGGGACCGCGGCATCGAAGGCAAGCTGCGCGTGGTCCAGTACGCCCGGGAGCGGGCGGTCCCGTTCTTCGGCCTCTGCCTGGGGATGCAGCTGGCCGTCGTCGAGTTCGCGCGCAACGTCCTGAAGCTCTCCGGCGCCAACTCGACCGAGTTCGACCCCAAGACCCGCTACCCGGTCATCGACCTCCTTCCGGAGCAGAGGCGCGTCAAGGGCAAGGGCGCCACCATGCGCCTGGGCGCCTATGCCTGCACGGTGCGCAAGGGAACGCTCGCCCACAGGATCTACCGCTCGTCGCTCGTCCACGAACGCCATCGCCACCGCTTCGAGCTCAACAACAGGTTCCGCAAGCTGCTCGAGGAGGCCGGGCTCGTCGTCTCCGGGGTCCATTCTCCGAAGAACCTGGCCGAGATCGTCGAGCTGCGGGGCCACCCTTGGTTCCTGGCGGTGCAGTTCCACCCGGAGTTCAAGTCGCGGCCGGAGAACCCGCATCCGTTGTTCGCCGACTTCATAGGGGCGGCCCTTACGGCGGCCGCCAAGCCCTCCGCGCTCCCCCATGCGAAAAAGTAACCTGCGCCGCGTCACCCCCGTCCGCATCGGAGGCTTTGAAGCCTCCAACCGCGGCCCCCTGTTCTTCATCGCGGGGCTCTGCGCCCTCGAGTCGGCCGAGCTCCTGGCCCGCGTGGGCCGCGCCCTCAAGTCCGCCTTCGCGCGGGCCGGGGCGCGCTGGGTCCTCAAATGCAGCTTCGACAAGGCCAACCGCTCCTCCATCCGGTCATTCCGGGGCCGCGGGCTCGACTACGCGCTCGAGGCGTTTGGCCGCGTCAAGAAGGCTCTCGGGGTCCCCCTGCTGACGGACATCCACGAGCCCGGGCAGGCCGAGAAGGCCGCGAGGGTCGCCGACGTTTTGCAGATCCCGGCCTTCCTCTGCCGCCAGACCGACCTCCTCGTCGCCGCCGGGAAGACCGGCGCCGCGGTGAACATCAAGAAGGGCCAGTTCCTCTCGCCGTGGGACATGCGCAACGCGGTCGCCAAGGTCGAATCGACCGGCAGCCGCCGCATCCTGCTGACCGAGCGGGGCTCGAGCTTCGGCTACGGGGACATCGTCGCGGACATGCGCTCGCTCCACGTCCTGCGGGGCTTCGGATATCCGGTGGTGTTCGACGCGACGCACGCCTGCCAGCTCCCCGGGTCTCTGGGCGAGGCCACCGGCGGAGAGCGCCGGCACATCCCGGTCCTGGCGCGCGCCGCGGTCGCCGCGGGCGTGGCCGGCGTCTCCTTCGAGACGCACCCGGACCCCGACCGGGCCCTTTCGGACGGCCCCAACACCCTTTTGCTTTCCCATGCGGCCGCCCTCGCCAGGGACCTCCTGGCCATCGACAGACTCATCAAGAGGATGATCCCATGACCGAGCATACTGCGCAGGGAATGGTTGCATCCGAGTCCGTTGGGGAGCAACCATGAAGTGCCTGAACTGCCAGCAGGAAAACAAGGACACCGCCAAGGTCTGCAAGCGCTGCGGACGCGACCTGACGCTTCCGCCGGCCTGGTTCCCGGACTGGAAGTGGCATATGAAGACCCTCGGGATCATCTACCTCTGCGTGACCCTCCTGTATTTCGCCGTGGACTACGCCCTCCGGAAGCTGCCCAAGCCCTACCACATCCGGAAGATCCCTCCGGAGATGACGCCGTGGCTCAAGCGCTGACAACCTTTTTGCTGGCCTGCGCCCTCACCTCCTCCTGCGCCTGCTCGCGCAAGGACGCGCCGGCGCGCGAAGACGCGTCCCAGACCCTGGAAGACTTCTCCATGACCCAGACCGATTCCGGGCGCAGGCTCTGGACATTGAGCGCGCCCAAGGCCCGGCTTCTCTCCGAAGGGGCCGCCCTGCTCGCGCATCCGCATATCGAGATGTACCGCAACGGCCGCGTCGCCTCGACCGCTGAGGGGGCGGAGGGCATCGTGCGCGAAGGCTCCCAGGATTTCCTGCTCCGGGGGAACGTGAGGATCTACTCGCCCCAGGAGCGCGCGACGCTCAAGACGGACAGGCTCCAGTACGTCGCCAGGTCGGGGCGGTTCAAGACCGATTCCGCGGTGAGCATCGAGCAGCCCGGCGCCCTCCTGCGCGGACGGGGCTTAGACGCCGACTCGACCCTCTCCGAGATACGCATCCGCCACATGGAGACGAAGCTGAGGTAGCGGCATTGGGGCTAATGTAACGACAACAACGGCAGAGTGTACGACCCTTCCCTCTTCTCAACGGCATATTCTCTTAATGGAGAGTCAACGACGAACGGCTGGGAGCCCCTCATATCATGGCGCTACCTAAAATCGGGATCGCATCGTGTCCAATCAATCCGTCCCGTATCGATGCCCCATTTCCGTACTAGCTTTATCCGCCATCTCGTTATCGTTGGACACGACTCCACTTGTTCATCGTCTATTGTAATTCCCGACATTCTCCAAGAAATCAGCCGATATCTTGCATAAAGCTTCTCAGGGTCTATCGGAGCGAACAACCACAAGACTTGGCCGTCGGCCTTCGCGATGGCGTTCAATGCTTCCCGAACAGTTATGTTGTGGAGTTCCAAATCAATTCGCGCGTAGCGATATGCAGGCCCAAAGTACATCGATATGCCTTCACCTTCAGAAAGTTTTGCCTGAGTGAGAACAGTATGGGCTGCGAAATAACTTGACTTGCCGTGAATGGACACGTGGCCAACTTTCCTCGCCAGCAGGTCCTTGCCTGCCCTCTTCTGAGGTTCGAGAACAATCACGCCATTTTGGACTATCCAATGATAGTCAGGATATCGATGGGTTATCGCATCCAGGATTCCTCTTGGGGTGGTCTTCTCTAACCTGAGGATGGGACATTGGGGAGGAGCTTCCTTGCCGCCGATAACAAATTCTTTCCCGCAAGGCCTGTTTAGCACCCTGCACAGTTCGCCCAATTCCAGCCCCTCGCGAGCCTCGAACGTATCAATGGGTTCATCCAAGAAAATATCTACCGGTGCGGCCCGACCGGACAACGCACACGGAGCTATGAGAAGCATTGCGCCCAAAAAACAACGAATCGCAAGAGATCGGCACTGTTCTATCATCACTGTTACCCTCATTGGTGTGGCAGGAATGGGCCCACCGGCACATTCCCGTCTTGGCGCTTTAGAATCCAATTGCCGAGTGGATCAACAGTATTCATGATTCCAACCTCGCCAGTTTCACACTTGCCGACTTTCCATGATTGAATAAGGCCAGTCTTGCATCCTCCCTTACGATAATTGCTTGGTGGAATGCCGCAGACATCGTTGAAATCCTCAAACCTATTCGGATAATCGCTAATGAGTACTGGATAATCATAGCTACTCCCCTTTATCAATTCAGGGAGCTTGCAAGTATTCGTGGAATAACGAAGGTTCTCGAAAGTATGCAGGCCGAGGAGGCGCGGACTCGCTCCATCGTCGGTTCGCAATGCCACCCACCAAGTCGAATGCCCCCCGGCTCCACTGGCGCAAGCTTTGGCACTGCGGGGCTCCAATGTCGCCTTCGTTTTCGTCGGCCGCATGACCGTCACAGGCGCCGTCGCCAACGCATCTCCCGTCGTTTTTAGCTTTGCAGAGAAGGATGCCTGATTAGCCTGGATTTTCACATAACCCTTTGCGATAACAAAGTTGGCCTCGGCGGGCCCAGGCGGGCGGCCGGGATCGGCCGGCTCCTAAACTCTTCCGCGCAAGCGTCGGCCTGACCCGCTCATTCTATCACAATCCGCAA
>JACRDO010000140.1 GCA_016212885.1 Elusimicrobiota bacterium
ATGCTGGTTCCGAATGCCGTCGGCCGAGTGGTGGGCGGCGCGACGGACATGGGGGCTCGCGGGCTCCAGTTCGGGGTTGACCTCATGGACAACCTTCTGCTCGGCAAGCCTCTGCCGAGGCCGCTGACTGAGAAGCGGAAGATGAAGGAGATCTTCGGCGACTCGCTCAACATGGACAAGCTCAGCATCCAGCGAAACAGCTTCACCGCCTTTGGACTGCTGCCGCCGCACGTCGTCGGCAACACGATCTACATGCCGGCGGAATCCGACGGTGATCAACTCCTCACGCCGGACGGCCGTTTGACGAAGGAGGGCATGGACACATTGATCCACGAGTCCGGCCACGCCTGGCAGTACCAGCATGCCGGGGACAATTACATACATGAGGCGCTGTGGGCTGACACGAAGGCTTTGTTCCGGGATGGAAAAACTGAAAAAGCCTATGACTGGCAGAAGGACGTCGGCAAGGTTGAATTCGAAAACCTGAATCCCGAGCAGCAAGCGCAGTTGATCCGGGATTATTATGTTCCTGAAGAAAAGGCCAAGCTGACGCCTGAACAATTGAAATACGCCCAAAGAGCGATGGCAAAGGTCAAGGCCGGGGAAGGGGCGCATTAATGGAACGTGTGAATCGCATATGCTTTATTCTTTGCGCTGGTTTGTGGACCAGCGGTTGTGGCTTGATTTACCTGGACAACGTTCCTGAGCCCAACCATGATTTCGCCTCTGCCGCGCCCCTTACGCCCGGGGTGCAAGTAAAAGGCCGCGTCAAGGCTCTGAAGCGGAAGCCGGCCTTTCTGAAAATCAACTCTGAAGCTGGAAAAACGGTCGTGTTTCGAGCGCAAGACCGCAGAGAATATTTCTCTTCGCGTTGCACCAAGTTTACGGTATTCGGACCGAATCAAGAGATACTCTACGAGGACTGGGAGGTAGGACGAAATTGCAACGTCGCGAGAGAGCGCCCGGACCTGCCGAATATAAAAGTCAAGAAGGTCGAGGGAGTCGTCATCAAGGAAATAGACTACGGCCTTGAGCTGCGCGTGCCGGCCAGAACGGCCGGAACTTATTTTTTGCGTATTGACAAGCGAACATATTCGAGTGCCGCACCGTGGGCCAACACCTGGCACTATAAGCTCACAGCTACGATCGAATAGCTCCCAACAACCGCCTGGACCGGCGAGGATATAGAGTCGTCGAGCCGGCGCCGGCGCAGGATCGCCTTGCCCGCCGAGGGGCCTAGGCCAGAGGCCTCAGCTCCTCCCGGCGGTCTTCTTCCGGCTCGGCCGCCCTGCGGCCGGCGAGCCTCTCGGCGCAGCGCAGGCCGTCGAGGATCGTCTCCTCCATGAAGGAATACTTCCACGCGCCCCAGCGCCCGATGGACTCCACGCCCCTGCCGCGCAGGTGCGCTTGGATGGTCCGCAGGGCGCCTTCCCGCGCGCGGTCGTAGAGCACGTAGGCGCACCGGATCCTGTTCCATTGCCTTGCGATCACCCTATCCGAGCCCTTGAGGATGCCGCAGGCCCGAAGGCCTCCGAGCGCCTGCCGCTCCAGCCTCGGGAGGTCCGTTCGCTCGCCCGGGCGGCGCGAGATCTCGATGTACATGGACGAGGCGCCCTTCGGCGCCGCATGCTTCGAGAAATTAGTGAGGAACCCCGCCCGGTAGAAGACGAAGCGGCTCTCGGGGAAGTAGATCCAATGCTTATCCGAGAGGCCTTCGCGCGCGATGCCCACGTTTAGGTTGTAGACGTCCCGCCACCGCAACTCGAGCCGCGCCCTGCTGACCGGCGCGGGGAGGCGCAAGGCCAGGTCGAGGAAGAAGGCGAGGGGCATCGTGTTGACTAAGCGCTCGTAGCGCACCTCTCCCAGGCCGCGGATGACGGCGACCTTCTCGTCGAGGTCCACGGACAGGAGCGGGGCCTTCAGGCGGATCTCCCCGGCGCGCTCGGCGAACGCGTCCGGAAGGACCTGGATCCCCCCCCTCACCGGGTAGAAGAACTTGGCGTTGTAGCCGAAGAACTTCTTCTGGTCCCGCAGGGCTCCGCAGAGCACCTCCTCGGCGGTCGGCCTGGGCATGAAGCGGCCCTGCCAGTCGGCCGTGAGCTTCGAGAGGGGCTCCTTCCAGAGCTTCAAGTTGTACGGGAACAGGAAATGCCGAGAGATGCCTTCCCCGAAGGCCGAAAGGCACCAGGACTTAAAAGACGGCCTGGGAGGCAGCGGGACGGGACGGTAGCGGTTCTTGACGAAGAGGCTGAGGCAGTCCTCCACCACGCCCGGGGGCAGGCCGTAGGTGTTCGCCTGGAAGGGGTAGCGCGTGAAGACCTTGTTCGAGAATATCCACGCGGAGCGCTCCTGCGAGGCGACGTTGGCGCCCAGCAGGCGCAGGATGAGCTTCTTGCCGTAGGGATCGTGCAGGTGCAGCAGGTGGCCCGTCTGGTCGAAGAGGAAGCCGTCCTTCTCCATGGTCGAAGACCGGCCGCCGACCCGGTCTTCCTTCTCCACGAGGAGGACGCCCCTGCGCCCCAGGCGCCTGAGATGATACGCCGTTGAGAGCCCCGACAAGCCAGCTCCAATGATCAGGGTCTCGACCGACCGCATCAGCGCACCTCCACCCTCGAGATGTGGCGCGCGAGGAAGAATATCCAGAAGCCGACGACGATGTAGAGCCAGAGGGCCCAGGCGGCGCTCACCAGCGTGATGAGCAGGGCGAAAACGGCCAGGACAGCGGAGGAGACCGCGCTCAGCGCCACGATCTGGGGCCGCGTGAGACCCAGGGCCTCGAGCCGCAGGGCGAAGTGGTCCTTCGAGCCGCGGAAGGGCGACTGGCCCTTGGCCATGCGCATGACCACCACGTAGACGACGTCGAAGATCGGCACCAGCAGGATGAAGATCGGCGCGTAGACGCCCAGGGGGTTCTTGCGGGTATAGCTGGTCCCGAGCGCCATCGCGGCGAGCACGAAGCCGATGAAGAGCGCCCCCCCGTCCCCCATAAAAATCTTGCGTCTATCGGAGAGGTTCCACGGCAGGAACCCCAGCGTCGAGCCCAGGAGCGCAGCCGCGGCGAAATTGACGTAAATCTCCTCCGAGGGCAGCGCGATGAGCAGGAAGGCGAGGGAGGCCACCGCGGCCTGGCTCGCGGTGAGGCCGTCCATGATGTCGATGATGTTCATCGCGTTGGTGATCCCAACGACCCACAGGATGGTGAGCGCATAGGCCACGTAGTCCGGAGCGATGAAGCGGATCCTGATGCCGAAGTACACCAGCAGGCCGGCCGCGATGAACTGGACCACGAACTTCAGGCGGTAGTGGAGGCCGCGCGGCTTCCCGAGGTCGTCGACGACGCCGAGCAGGAAGATGATGGCTCCCCCGGCCAGGATCGAGCGCAGGCGGTAGAGCGTGCCGGTCGGGAAGTTCGTCAGAAGGCGCAGGGCGGCCAGCGTCAGCGCGAACGCGAGCCAGATCGCCACGCCGCCCAGCACCGGCGTGGGGGAGGCGTGCGTCTTGACTTCGGTGGCCGGATGGTCGAGCCAGTCCATCTTGACCGCCAAGGCGCGGACAGCCGGCGTCAGCGCCATGGACAGCGCGGCCGAGGTGGCGACGGCAGCCAGATAGAGCTGGTTCGTGGTCATTCAATCTTCATGAGCATGCAGCGGCCAGGGTCCTCGAAGAGGGTCTTCAGACGGCTTTGCAGGCCGGCCCAGTTCGCCTCCCCGCGCTCGGTGAAGGCGAAGGCCCCGTAGCCGTCGCGGAGCCGCCGCGCCTCCCGCGGGACGTAGAGGAGAACTAAGAGCCCCTCGGCCTTCATGCGCCGCGCGAGGCCCTCCGCGTCCGCGGATTCGTTGGCGGCCAGCACGAAGCGGTTGGGAGACATCACCGAGGTGGCGGTGTGCGGCTGCTCGACGTAATAGCCGCGCTGCTCTCCCACGACGAGGATTCTATCATTTTGGCCCAGGCGTTCCGCGGCGAAGCGGGCGCAGGTGTAGTAATCGAGCTTCCGGGACAGGTACTCGCGCCGGCTCTGCAGGCCGATGACGACCGGGAGGCTGTCAAAGATGGCGTGGACGTACAGGAAAAGCCCCAAGTTCACAGCGACGGCCGCCGCTGCCGCGCCGAGCAGCAGAGCGCGCCCGGCGCGTTCGGCCGGGGCGTGCACCGGAGGGATGCCGGGGCCGAAGTCCCTGGGCCCGAGCGCGAGCCAGAGCTGGTGCAGGCCGCAGGCCGTGGGCAGGGCCGCCAGGGGCACGATGACGATGAGGAAGCGCAGGACGACTCGCGTGCCGAACCAGACGGCCCAGTGGCAGAGGCAGTAGAAGAGGATCCAGCGCAGGTAGCGGTTCCTCAGCGCGGCCCAGACCGCGGCTGGGAAGGCGGCGAAGATCAGGCTCCAGCCGAGGCTGCCGAGGACGTCCGCGCCGCCTCCGTAGCGCGAGGAGCCGACCGCCGCCGTGAAGATGAAGCGCAGGAACTCCCGGGCGGTCCCTCCCGTGTGGCCGTATTCGGTGAGCATGTCGAAGTAGCGCCCGGCTGTCCCTGCCGCCCAGCCGACGCCTCGGGCGGGCAGCCACTGGTACAGGAACGGGAACACGGGATTGCCGACCGTGTAGAGGTTCTTCAGCAGCCAGGGCGAACCCGCCAGGCCCGCGGCGAAGGCGTACACGAAGAAGTCGCTTCGGCGGCCCAGCCGGCTTGCGACGCCGCCCTCCTCTTGGGATTCGCCGCCCGCCCAGGCGGCCCAGCGCAGAAGCAGGAAAGCCCCGAAGATCATGGGGCAGATGCCGGCGTAGTACTTCGTCCCCAGGCCCAGCCCGGCGAAGACGCCGGCGAGCGCGAGCCAGCCTCGGGAAGGAGCCTCTTTGGAAGTCTCGAGCCAGCGGAAAAACGAGAGGGCCGAGGCGGTGATCCAAAGCATGGCGATGCACTCGACGTAAGCCGTGGACGCGAGCAGAAGGATCCCGGCATGGGTCGACACGAGGGCGCAGGCGAGCATGACCGCGGACACCGGGGCCTCGCGCTTGCCCATCTCGAAGATCCACCAGACGCTCAGGAAGGCGCCGAGCCAGGTGAAGAGTTGGGCCAGGGTGTCCGAGCCGAGCAGGAGCGCGAGGGTGTAGAGCATCTCTCCGTTCTGGGGGAAATGCGTATAGACGAGGTGCTCGACCGGCAGGATGCGCCCCTCGCGGATGTAGGCGGCCGGCAAGGCCAGGTGGTAGACGAGCGCATCGTAGTGGTGCGGCGGCGCGAAGCAGGCGAGATAGGCCAGGCCCAGGGGCAGTAGGACGGCCAGGACGGCGAAAGGCCTATCCGTGAGCAGGTTGCGGTTGGCGGAGAAGGACCTGAATATCTCGCGCAGTTCGGTGAATCCAACGACCCAGAGGCCGCCCAGCAGGAGCACCGCGGCCCAGGTCTTGAGCAGGCCCAGCACGCCCAGCAGGAACACGGCCTGGCTCAAGAGCCCGATGCCGAGCGTGCCTCCGATGAGCGTCTTCTCCGATTCGCTGATCTCCTTCGCCTCGAAGGCGCGCAGAAGCACGCGCCCGGAGCCCACCGCCGCGATGAAGACCACGGCGAGCAGGGCCGTGGCCATGAGCCCCGAGGCCATGGCCGGCCCGAAGAAATGCGCGAGCAGGAACAGGGCGAAGCCCGCCAGCGACGCGGCGAAGACCAGCGGCAGGCGTCGCGTCATTTGGGCATGAACAGCCGGCTCCTCCAGAGACCGAGGCGGTGCAGCAGGACCTGGAGCATCACGACGAGCGTCGAGAGGCCGTAGACCACGCTGCGCCCGAAGCCGATCGAGGAGGCCTCCTCGAAGTAGCGCGCCGCCACGGGGATGTCGCCCATGCGCAGGCCGAGCGCCGCGGCTTGATGGAGGACCTGCTGGTCGAAGACGAAGTCGTCGGAGTCGAGCTCCCAGGGGATCGTCTCGAGCGCCTTGCGGGAGTACGCCCGCAGGCCCGAGTGCCACTCCCCCAGGTTCTGGCCGGTCCAGAAGTTCTCGAGGACCGTGAGCAGGCGGTTGAAGAGGTACTTGTAGGGCGGCATGCCGCCGGAGAGGGCCTCCTGCCGGGTTCGGATGCGGTTGCCGAGGACGAAGTCGCAGACGTCCTTCTCGATGAGGCCGACCAGGTAGGGGGTCAGGCGCGCGTCGTACTGGTAGTCGGGATGGATCATCACCACGATGTCCGCGCCGCGCTTGAGCGCCTCGCGGTAGCAGGTCTTCTGGTTGCCGCCGTAGCCGGTGTTCTTCTCGTGGACGATCGTGGTCAGGCCGAGCTTGCGGGCGATCTCGACGGTGCGATCCTTGGAGCAGTCATCCACGACGATGATCTCGTCTACGGTCCCCTCGGGGATGTCGCGGATGGTCCTCTCGAGGGTCTTCTCCGCGTTGTAGGCCGGCATGACGATGATGACTTTGGGTTTCAAGGATTGGCCCCCGCGATGCGGTAGATCTCTATCATAGGCCCGCGCCGGAGGCCGGGCTCGGGCGAGAATTCGGCCAGCAGGGCCCCGGCGGAGCGCGTCTCGCGCAGGAAGCGCGCGTACTCCGGCGCGCCCGTCGCCTCCACGCCGTCGCTCGTGAGCGCGACCACCTCCACTCCGGCCGCGCGGGCCGCCGCGAGGCCGCCCAGCACGTCGACCGTCGCCCTCCCGCGCGCGGACCAGCCGGCATGCCAGGCGCCCGAGCGCAGGTCAGCTGCTGAGCGCAGTATGCGGAGCGCCTCGAAGCCTCCCCCGGGGTGCGAGCGGAGCATCAGCTCATAATATCTCCAGCGGGGGTGGCCTTCGGAGCGCGTGCGCTCGAGCAGCTCAGAGACCTCCCTGCGGCACATCCGGATCAACGGCGAGGAGTGCTCCTGGTCCGTCAGAATCCGCGTCCCTTCCGGCAGGCTGGACTCGATCCAGGCAGCTGCGAGGGTGCGAGTGTCGTCCAGCCTCAGGTCCGTGGCGTAAGCCCAGGACTGCCGCCCTCCGGGCAGCAGCAGGACGAAGGCCAGCAGCGGCGAAGCGAGCCTCGCTGGAAGCCACTCGACGGCATAGGCTGCGGCCGCGGCATAGGCCGGGAAGACCGCCAGCTGGTAGCGCTGCCAGGCGCCCTCGGGAGAGCAGGCGAGCAGGGCCAGGAAGGCCGCGGCGGGGATTAAAAGCAGGGCGGCGCGGGGGCGGTCTGAGCGGAGCAGGCGGAAAGCGCCGCAGATGAGCAGGAGCCCCCCGACGGCCCAATGCCCGGCGAAGGTCAGGGCGTTCTTGAGCACGACGGCGCCGACCGGGGAGCCGGCGCCCACCACGCCGCGCTGGTCGAGCGCGTCGCGCATAAACGAGCGCCAGTCGAGCAGGATGAACGGGGACCCGGCCAGGAAGCCCGCGGCGAAGACGAGCGCGGCGAGCGCCGCGGGCTTGAGCAGGCCCCGGGCGCTTTCGCCGCGGGCTAAAGCCCTGGCCCAAGCCGCCGCGGGGATCAGGGCCAGGAGCGGAGCGGCCGTATACTGCGTCGAAGCGGCCAAGCCCGAGAACAGGCCCGCGAGCGCGAGGTCCCGGGGCTTTCCCCCCTCGAAGAAGCGGGCCGCGAAGACCCACGCGGCCGCGGAGAGGCAGAACATCATCGAATCCGGCTTCGCCGCGTGCGCGGAGACGGCCGCGGTCGGCGAGGCCGCAAGCAGGGCCGCGGCCCACAGCGCGGACATCCCGCCGAAAAGCCTCCCGGCCGCCCGGCAGGCCAGGAGCACTCCGGCCAGCGAACAGGCGGCCGAGAGCAGGCGCCCGAGCAGGTAGAAGCCCCCGGGGTGCCAGGCGAAGAGGGCCCCGAAATCCGAGAGCGAGCGCGCCAGGCCGAAGCCGGACCAGAGGATGAAATAGAAGCCGTACTCGATGAAGAGGGCGTACATCCAAAGGGTGGGGTACTTGAAGACGCCCGGATTGAGGCTCCCGCGGCCGAATGAGACGGCCACGTTGACGTGGTGCGGCTCGTCCGCGTTGAAGACGGCCGGCAGGCCGTAGCGGATGCCGATGAGCCTGAGGGCTGCGGCCGCCGCGAGGACCGCGATCATGACCGCCAGAGCTTGCGCGCGCCTACGCGCGTTTCCGGCATCGATCGGCCGCCGGTTCCTACCCGTGCCGTTTGGAAGCGGCACTTCCTCGCGATAACGCTCGGTCGCCATCGGCATCGAAGTATACATAATAAGATAAAATCCTCCCCATGCCGGAGCAGGGCGGCGCGGTCAGCGCGGCGCAATCTCTCACGATCATCGTCCCGGCCTACAACGAGGCCAAGACGATCCGCCGCATCGTCGAAAAGCTGTTCTCCGTCCCCTTGCCCGCGCGCCTGGAGGTCATCGTCGTAGACGACGGGTCATCCGACGGCACCGGGGAGGCTCTCGATGGATTCGCAAATCCGGGCCTGAAGGTCCTGCGCCATGCGAGCAATCAAGGCAAGGGCGCGGCCATTCGCACGGCTCTCGCGGCCGCCTCCGGGGACTACACCCTCATCCAGGACGCGGACCTCGAGTACGACCCGGACGAGATCCCTCTGCTGCTGAAGGCCGCCGCAGAGAAAAAGGCTCCCGTGGTCTACGGCTCCCGCGTCCTGAAGCAGGGCAATACCGCCTCCTACTTCCGCTATTACCTCGGGGGGCGCTTCATCTCGTTCTGGACGAACCTCCTCTTCTTCTCTTCCATCACCGACGAGCCGACCTGCTACAAGCTCTTCCGCACGGATTTGCTCCGGTCCTTCGGCCTGAAATGCCGGGGCTTCGAGTTCTGCCCGGAGGTCACCGGCAAGACCCTGCGCCGGGGCATCCCCATCGTCGAGGTCCCGATCAGCTACCGGCCCAGGAGCATCGAGGAGGGAAAGAAGATTCGCTTCAAGGACGGAGTCATCGCCATATGGACCCTGCTCAAGATCCGCCTCTTCGGCTGACCGAGCGCTACCGCGAGGAAATGCCGGCTCCAAACGGCCTGGATAGGAGCCGGCGGCTGACCGATCGCCTTTGCGCGGTCCCGGAGCGGCGCTGGTGGGCCGCGGTCTTCCTGGCCGCGCTCGCCGTGCGCCTGCTCTGGCTCGCGGCCTGGCAGGCGGGCGGCTTCACCGAGCGCTACGGCTACGACGCGTACGTCTCCATCGCGCGGTTCTGGCTCGGCCGGGGACCTGAGCTGCTCGACGCGACCCACCCGCCCCTCTATCCAATCTGGATCGCCGCGGTGTTCTCCCTGATCCAGCGCCCCTCCCTCCTGGCCATCCAGCTCCTCAACATCCTCATGAGCTGCGCTACCTGCCTCTTCGCCGGGTTCTGGGCCGAGCGAGCGGCCTCATCGAGGCCGCTCGGCCGGCTCGCGGGCCTCTGGGCCGCTTTCGATCCGCTGCTCGTTTTCTTCGCGGTCCAGGTCCAATCCGAGCCGTTCTTCCTGTTCGTCGAGCTGATCTTCTTCCTCGCGCTCCAGCGCATCGGCAGGGCGCCTTCCGCGGCCTCGGCGTTCGCCTTGGGCCTGCTCGGCGGGCTCGCTTCCCTGGCGCGCAGCGTCTTCGGGCTTTTCGCGCCGTTCTTGTTCATCTCGGTCTTCTGGCCCAATCGGCGCGAGCGGCGCGCCTGGCTCTGGCTGCTGCTCTTCGCGGGCTGGGCCGTCGCGCCGACGCTCTGGGGCCTGCGCAACCTCGCCTGCCACAAAACGTTCATCCCCCTGGCGGTCAACGGGGGCTGGAACCTCTGGGAGGGGTTCACCTTAGACCGCGAGGAGGTCCGCCGGCGGCCCTACGAGATGGGGGCTGAAGCCGCCCGGATGGGGATCGACCCCAGCGACGCCATCGCCTGCGGCGACTACTTCGCCCGGAAGACGAAGGACTTCATCCTGAGCCATCCGCTCCAAGCGTCCAGGATCATCGTCGGCAAGTTCTTCCTGTACTGGCGGCCTTGGCCCTACGACCCCCACGGCCCGCGCGTCCGCGCGGTCCTCGCCGTCTATTTCACCCTCCTCTTCGCGTTCGCGGCCGCGGGGGCATTGAGCCTGCGCAGGCTCGAGCCGGTCTGGCCGGCCTTCGCGCTGATCCTCTACCTGTCCATGCTGCACTCGGTGTTCTTCACCTCGCTGCGCTACCGCTCCCCTATCGAGCCTTTCCTCTGCGTCTTCGCAGCTGCCGGGGCTCTGCGGCTGTGGGAGAGGTTCTCCACAAAAGCATGATTGTCGAGTTCACGGTCATCGTCCCGACCTACAACCGCGGCCGGATGCTGCGCTCCGCGCTCGAGACCGTGCGCGGCCAGAAGCTCCAGGACTGGGAGTGCTTCGTGGTGGACGACGGGTCCACGGACGAAACCCCGCGGGTCATCCAGAGCTTCTCCGCCGACGCGCGCTTCCGCCTCATCCGCTCCGAAAAGAACGAGGGCATGAACGCCTCGCGCAACAAGGCGCTCCGGCTCGCGCAGGGACGATTCGTCACCTTCCTGGATTCCGACGATCTCTGGCTCCCCGAGCGCCTCTTCGCCTTCCAGGAGCGCGCCCAGTCGTCCCCTGAGGCCGGCTTCTTGTTCTCCAACGCCTACCTCCTGCGCTTCGGCCGCATCGTGGGCACGCTCTTCGATCCCAAGCGCGATATCCCGGAGGGAGTGGTGCCGGGCTGGTACGCGATCGGGGAGAGCCGCCTGCCCTATGTGACCACCAACGTGGCCATCCGGCGCGAGGCCTTCGAGCGCTGGGGCGTGTTCCGGACCGAGATGCGCACCCTGGATACCGAGCTCTTCGCGCGCTTCCTCGCCCGCGGCCTGCCGGTGGCCGCGGTGAGGCGGCCGCTATCTGTCCGGCGCATGCACGAAGGCCAGCTCACCGTGCGCTACGCCGAGAACTTCAAGGAAGGCATGATCGCCCTGGACTCCTCAGGCGCGCCGGAGAACGTGCGCAGGGACATCCGCGAGGCGGCCGCCTGCGAGATGGCCCTTTATCTCATCAAGGCTGGTCGCCCGGAGGAAGCGCGGCCCTTCCTCCTGGAGACCCTCGGGGATAAGGCAAAGAGCCGGCCCGAGTGGAAGCTGAGCCTCGCGCCCCGGCCGATTCTGCTGGCGCTCAAGGCCCTGCGCGCGCTTTGGCTCAGGCTGCGCTACCTGCCGTTGTTTTCGCCGCCGGATTTCCAGGAGGCGCTGCAGGCGATCGCCCCCCTGCTCGACCAGGAGAAGGTTTCCCATTAGCTCCGGCAGACAACTCGTGATGTCATGCTTGCCGCTCCGATGCTGCGCATGGCCCCTTCCGGGCGCATTGCTCCTGCTGCCGCTCTTATTGTCCAGCTGTAATTTCCTGCGGCCGACACGGCCTCCACTGCCCGACATTAGACTCGATCTCACCGAGGGCCGCCTGACCAATGCAAAAATCGTGGAAGAGCCGGCGGGAACCATCGATGCGGTCTTCTTTGCCCTCCCCCGCAAGCGAAGTTTCTTGGAGGGCTTTATCAATGGCATGGTCGTTGACGCGAAGGGCGCGCCCGTGCCGGGCATCGGGGTCACGGTCGAGGCCCCTGAGGGGGTCCCTGACCAGGAGCGCAATACGTTCGAGGCCGCCTTCGCGCGCGGGGAGACAGACCCCAACGGGCTTTTCCGAATCAAGTTCACGCTTCCCATCGTCAAGGGCCGGGTTGACGCGCGCGGAAAGCTGGTTTACAACAAGGGCTGGCAGCGCGCTGAGGCCGAGGGTAAAACCGCCTACCAACCCATAACGACGCGCACAGGGTTCCGGCTGGTCTATGAGCGGAAGAGCGGCACGCTCCTGTTTGCCGAGGAAAGTCCGCGCATGGTCGTGGTCCCAATCCTGTCCCAGCCGGCCGCGCCCGCGCCCGCTGGGCCCTGGTAGAAGATAGATATAATACTCGGCGCGACTCGTGACAACCTCTGAGCCACTGCGCTCCCGCGCTTTCCCTTATCTCCTCACCGCCGGCTTGGCCGCGGCGCAGCTTCTCGCTTTTCCCGGGCATTACCTGGGGCAGGAGCACGACGACGCGCAGTATGTCCTGGCCGCGCGCTCAATCCTGCACGGCGAGTACAGGCTCGGGATCAGCCCCGGGGACCCGAAATTGACTTTCGTGACCCCAGGCTGGCCCATGCTCCTCGCGCCCGCGGCCTGGGTCTCGGGCGAGAGGCTGGCGGGCTTCCAGGTCTGGGCTTTGCTATGGCTCGTCCTATGCGATGCCTTGGCTTGGCTCTGGTTCAGCTGCCGGGCGCCGCGCGCGGCTGCGGCGGCCGGGACCTGCGTCTTCGCTTTGAACCCCTTGATCCTCACCCGATCAGGCGTAGCGATGAGCGAGATTCCATGCCTTGCCGCGTGTTTGGGGCTCCTGCTTCTTTTGGACCGCGGACTGCCGAGCTGGGCCGCAGGGCTCTGGCTGAGCGCGGCCTGGCTCATTCGGCCAGCCGCTTTGCCGCTGTTCCCTGCGGTCATCGGTTTTTATCTATGGAAGCGCCAGCCGCGGCCAGCGGCTTTATGCCTGGTAG
This sequence comes from Elusimicrobiota bacterium, assembly GCA_016212885.1. Taxonomy (GTDB): domain Bacteria; phylum Elusimicrobiota; class Elusimicrobia; order UBA1565; family UBA1565; genus UBA9639. Next base: position 12,456 of record JACRDO010000140.1, read on the forward strand.
CCGGCGCGATCCCGATCCTGGCATGGAAGGCCTGGGTGTCTTCGGCAGGAGCCCAACTGACCGAACTCCAGGAATTGGCGCTCAACTCTCCGCACGGGCCGGCTTTGCTGTCCATGGCCGCATTGAATCTGCGCCAGGCTGTCTCCCTTTGGGGGCAAAGCTCCCTGCCATGGGCTTCTACCGCGGCGGGGCCTTGTCTCATTTTGGGCTTGATATTGGCTGTCGCTGCTGCGATCGGGCTCTGGCGCCAGCGCCTGCTCAAGGACTATGAGCCCGCAGGCGTCTTCCTGCTCTGCGGCGCTCTCATGCATGCTTTCTGGCCTTGGTGGTACGAACGCTACCTAGTCGCATTCCTGCCCTTCCTCATCTGGGCGGCCTGGAAGGCCTTCGAAGCGCTGGGCGAGAATCGGGCGGCCGGCCTGCTCCTGGTCTGGGCCCTCTCCCCGCTTGCGGCCCAAAGCTTGCCCATCATGAGGAGCGGCGAGGAGCGCTCGCGGCCGGACTTGGCCGAGACCTACGCCTGGATCCGGGACAACACCCGCCCCCAGGACGCATTCGCGAGCGCCTTCTACTGCAGGGACGCGATATATGCCGGCCGGCCCTTCATCCCCCTGCCCCCCGCTCATTCGGACGCCTTGCGCCGGCTCCGGGCGGCCTACGTGCTGTGGGAGCCGGTCCCTGATCTTGGCTCCTCGCGGGGATCGGACTACGTCTGGAGCCGGGCGCTGGAGGACGTGAAGGACAAGCTGCGTCAGCCTCCTTTCATCGAAGTTTACTCCAACGAACGGGAGAAGACCGCGGTGTATTGGATTGCGGATGAAGGGCAAAATCGGAAGCGCGCCAACGCGCGCTACCTGACGAAAACCAGTTATTTCTCTTTCACCGCGAAAGTGAAATTCATAGAAACGCTATTTTCCCCTACCCCGGTCTCATCAGGCCGCTCACACTCCACGGCCGCGAGCCTGCGATCGAGCTCCTCGCTTACCTCCGAGCCGCGGGCGGGGACGCAGAAGAGACAGAAGAGGACGGCGAGAAGACTCACTCGACCACGGCGACCAGCATTTCCCGTGAGTCCGAGCGGCCTTGGTCGTCCACCACCCGCACGACGTAGCTGCCCGGCTGGGCCGCCCAGAAGAAGGTCTCCCCGGTCTTGGCCCTGCCCAGGAAGCGGTCGTTGGCGAACCAATACAGCTGCCGCGCGTCCGCGTCAGTCACGGCGCTAAACGCCAGGGTCTGCCGGCCGACCGAGGCGGCGCGGAGCGTATAGGCCAGTCCCGGGTGAGGGGATGTGATCGCCGGCGGGATTCCCCGGTTCGCGGAGGAATCCAACGAACAGCCCGGGCCATCCTGCGGCGGGCTCCGCCTCGGGAGCCCGGCGAGCTTAAAGAGCTTCAGGAGATCCGAGGGCCAGAACTCAACGACTTCCGACCGCACGCCGGGGCCCTTCCCGGCGCAGACCCGAAGCCCGGTGCGCTCATCCACCAGGACCTCCCGATGGATGGAACACGTCGTGATGGGGGATCTGCCCGGTATGAACCACGTGGGGACCCTCCGGCGGCAATGCGGACCCGGGATCTGTCCGGACACCGCGCAGACGTCCACCTTGGCCAAGTTCAGACGGCTGGACGGCCATAGCGGTTCAAGCCCGGGCTCGTGCGCGCGCAGCGCGTCGATGATCTCGAACATGAGCGGAGCGGCCGCCTCGATGCCGACGAAGGCCGGATTGCCCTGCCCGTCGAAATTCCCGACCCAGACCGCGAGGACATAAGGGCCGAAGACCCCGACGGACCACGCGTCCCGGAACCCGTAGGAGGTGCCGGTCTTCCAGTGTGCCTGCAGCGCGTCCCGGCTCAAGGCCGGGCTCAGACCCTGCGCCGGCCTGGGATTGTCCTTGAGCATGTCCAACGCCATGAAGCTCGCTTCCGCGCTCAACAGACGCCGGGCAGGCCCTCCAGGCCAGCCGAGCCGCGTACGCAGAGGCTTCAAAACACCCCCATTGGCCAACATGGAGTATAGCTTGACGAGATCCTCCATGCGCAGCTCCGCCCCGCCGAGCGCCAGGGCCAAGCCGTAGAAGGACTCTTCCTGCAGCGGCCCGATGCCGGCTGATCGCAGGAACCCGTAAAGACTGGGGTTTTTCAGCTGTTGGGCCAGATGCACGGCCGGGACGTTGCGGCTGCGCACCAGCGCCTCCCAGGCGTGAAGGGGCCCCAGGAAGTCCCGGTCGAAGTTCTCCGGGTTGAATCCCCCGAAGTTCATGGGAGCGTCCTTGAGCATGCTCATCGGGTGCACCAGCCCCTGGTCCATCGCCAGAGCGTAGATGAACGGCTTCAGGGCGGACCCCGGCGAGCGCCGCGCCCGCGTGCCGTTCACCTGCCCCTGGATGCCGCCGTCGAAGTAATCGGCCGAGCCCACAGCTGCCATTACCTCCATGCTGGGGTAATGCACGAGCAGGGCGCAGGCGTTGCGGATGCCGAAGGGCTTCTTGCGCTCCAGATATCTGCGCACCTGGCGCTCCGCGAGTTTCTGCACTGGGAGATCCAGGGTGGTGAGCACGTGATCCGACGAGGTATCCTCCTCAAGCGCTGCTTGCGCGAAATGCGGGGCATTGAAAGGCAGTTCCCCGGGCAAGCGCATGGCGAGCGGCATCTCGATGAGAGGCCTCTTGTCCTGATCTTCCGGGTGGGCCTCAATCCAGCGCGCAAAGAGCCTGAGCCTGGCTGCGAGCGCCTGGTCCTCTTGTCCGGTCCCTTTCGCGCCGGCAGGTCCGCGCCGGGCAGGGCTCTTGGGGATCACGCACAGCGCGAGAGCCTCTGGAAGCCCCAAGCGGTGGACAGGCTTCCCGAAGTAGACGATGCTCGCCGCACCCACCCCCTCCACGTTGCCCCCTAAAGGCACTGAATTGAGGTAGGCTTCGAGGATCTCGTCCTTCGAATAATGCCTTTCGATCTGCAGGGCCCTCAGGATCTGATACAGCTTGCCGGGAAGAGTCCTGGAACGGATGTTGAAGCGCATCCGCGCCAGCTGCATGGTGACGGTGGACCCGCCGACGCGGCGGCCGCCCGTCCCGAACATCCAAACGGCGTTGGTTCGGGACGTACCAAACCTACGCATTCCCGATGTTTGGTACGTCCGCAGGTAGGTGCTCCAAAGCGCCCGCAGCAAAGAGTAGGGATTCACCCCCGGATGGGACCGGAAAAGCCGGTCCTCCTGCAGCAGGAAGGCCTCGATTAGAATTGGCGAGGTCCTGGAAAGGGAGACCCAACGCCGGTACTTCTCATCGGAGGAGGTCGTCAGGCGGAGGAGCCGGTGCTTGCGGTCATAGACCTCGCGGGAAAGGCTGAAGGGCACTATCCGCGGCTTCGGGATGGCAAGAAACAGCGCGGCTCCTGCGAGGAGTCCGATGAGCCCTTTCCGGGCCCAGCCCCGTCTTGGGAACCGGATCATCAGTCTCCCTGCACCGTCATCCTCCCGGGCAATCCCCGGGCCTGCGCCGTGCGCTTGTACATGGACTCGGCGAACGGGGGCGGCACGGAATAGCTGCCCTTGTTCGTGGCCCGAATCCGGTAAATGAATTCCTTGACATCGGACCCTACGTTCCCGTAAAGGACCACGCGGTCCTCGCGGATGTCCGCGTACTCCGGCTGCCAGGTGGATTTAGGCAGACCTATGCCCCAAGCCAATCCGTCTCCGGCAGCTGGGCTGCTGGGAGCGCTTTCGCCGCCCTCCCCTTCCTCCCCGCCCTCTCCCTCTTCGGAGTCCCCCTTGGGTTGCGCCCGCGGCAACGCCTGCAGCGCTGCTTGACGCGCCGCAGGCTCGACCACGACTTCAAATCCCCCGGGCAGCAGGTCCACCACGGCCACATTTGCGCATTCTCCGCCTTCGACCGTGCGAAGTTTCACATGCACTTCCAGCTGAGAGCCCAGCTTGGCCTGCCCCTTGACCGTGCCGTTCTCATCCGTGAACTCCCTCTGGATCTCGAGCATCCGCTTCAGCTCCTCTCTCGGCGGCTGAAGGTCGAAGCCGGCCGTCGTCACTTGATAGAAGATGCCCGAGGGACCCTTATTAGACACGCGAATCTTTTCGGCCTTATCCGAGAAATCCACCTTGGGGAAGAGACCTCCGGGGAGAGGCAGAGGCCTTTCTCCTCCTTTCGCTCGTCGCTCAGCCAAACTTGCGCCGCTCAAGGCCGGGCTGCCTGCGACATCCGCGTAGGCGTCCAGGGCCAGGATGGTATAGGCCGAGGACATGGTGTTGTAGCGACCCTCCGCCACGGGATCCACGATGCGCTGGAGCTCAGGGCCCTCCAGATCCTTGGCCCTCTCCGGGAAGTGCTTGGCCAGGATGTAGAGCAGCTGCGCATCCCGCACAAGGCCGTCATAGAAATAGCCGTAATCTTCAGGTTGGGGATCGCCCAGGCGGGAGGCGCTGATGATCTGCCGGGCCTGCCGGTCCTGCTGCAACATCTTATGGACCGCCGCCAGGTAGATGCCGGCCAAGTCCGTCTTCCATTGAGGAGCGAATTTCTGCTCCATCCGTTGCCGCAGATAGGCGATGGGCGCCGTAATGACAGCGCCGTTTCGCGTCAGGATGTACGCGGCATAGGCGCGGGTCCTGGCGTCGGCCAAGGCGCCGGCCTCGCTGCCCGCCAAGCCGTTGAGGTAAGCCAGCCCCCTCGACAGCATGTCCTGAGGCACGGGATAGCCCTTCTCCTTTGCCTCAGTGAGGAAATGCAGGGCATACGCTGTCTGGAAGTCTGAAGAGTGCGAATTCGCGGCCCAGAATCCGAAGGCCCCTTCGGCGTTCTGCCTGGACCGCAGGATAGCGACGGCGCGCTCCACATTCTCGTTTGCTTTCTCCGGCGCGTACCCGAACTCAGGACGATGGCGCAAGATGAGGGCCGGCATGGCCTGGCTCACCAATTGCTCCGTGCAGACGTAAGGGAAGCTCTCCAGGTATCGGGCCAAACCTCTAGCCAGGCCCAGGGGCAGGGCGGAGACCGAGGCTTCGAGCGTCCGGTAGTGGGGATACATCCGTCTCGTGACCGGAACATCCACGCTCCCGGACTTTTTGTATCCGCTCTCAGACGTCGTCAAGTAGGCCAGCGGCGGACGCACGCTGAGGTCCGTAGAAGCTTTGGACCTGCGCGCGCCGAGAGAAGCCGTGAAGGTCATGTTGCCGGAGCCCAGCGCATCTTTCGCCCGCAAACGGAAAGAGGTCTGGGTTTCGCGGTTCTCGCTCACGGACAGGACCCTCGACTTTTCGCCCAGCACCTCGAGATGTTCGGATGTCTTGAGCTCCACGGAGACTTTCGCGTCCTTGCCCGACCCCTCGGCGTTGTTGGCGACTCCCAGGCTCACCTCGAACTCATCGCCCGGCGCCGCGACCAGCGGCGCGCTCGGGGTCAGCACGAAATGCCCCCGGATGACCGCCTTTTTCTCTGCGACGCCGACGGCATCCGCGGAAACGGCGACAGCCATGACCCGCAGCGTGCCGTTGAAGTAGTCCGGCACGTTGTAGACCAGCTCCTTCGCAGCCGGGCCTGATTCGAGGATGCCCGACCAATAGGCTACGGATGGATCCCGTTTGCGCCGGAAGGGGTTCAGATTCTTCCCCAGCGCCTCGCGGCCCTCATCGCCTCCCGGAGCTGACAGGGACTGGACCAGGTTGAACTCCGGCAAGATGAGGTCGAGTATCTGCAGGGTCTGCACCTCCAGCGCCCTCTTGGCGAAGAAATAAGACAGAGGATCGGGCGTACGGAAGCCCGCGACCTGGAGGATGCCTTCATCCACGGCGAAGACCACGATCCTCCCGGGCTTCTCGGTCCGATACCGGATGCGGTACGGCTCGCCAGGCCGGGCGAGGTCCGGGCTTTCCAGCGCCACGGGATTCGTGCGCTGCTTGCGGCTCACGGTGAACGGGGCCACGCCGTAGCTGAGCGGGCTCATGAATATCTCCGGGGAGTCCATGGCCCGGACGAAGGACACGACGACGTAGCCGTTCCCTTCCATGTCCGCGGGGACCCGGATGCGCTGGGTCGAGCCTGTGGTCGAGGTCTTGAACCATCGGTGCGCATAGATCCTCTCGCGCTCGATGGTGATCAGGCCGGCACCGGTGTAAGGCGCCGTGATCTGCAATTCGATCTCCTCTCCCGGCGCGTAATCTCCCCGGCTCAACTCGATCTTCAGTTCAGCGTTCTTCTCCAGCGCCCGCGTCAGGTTGGCGGCCCCCATGACGCTGAACTGCGCCCGGCAGAGCTCGGTGTCGTTCTCATCCTGCACGACCAGCGCGAAGTCTCCAGGCTGCTGGGTCGGCAGGGGGTATTTCAGCCCGGCCGCAGGGATCGCGAGATCCTTCTTGAGGACAGGGACCTCCTTGAGGACCGATTCGTATTTGTATGTCCCGTCCGGCTGGCGGACCAAGACCGTGACGTAGCGCAGCTCGATAACATGGGCCTTGAGCCCGGAGGCGGCCCGCTTGCGGACATCCGGATCGACGGCGATCAGTTCGACTGAGCGTTCGCTGCCCTTGCTGATGTAGCGCAGGTCTCCGTCCGGCTTGTAGCCGATTAGGAAGTCGCGCTGAGAGATCATGACCGAGCTCTCCGACATCACGCCCCGCCCGCCGCGGGCCTCGTAGCCCTCGGCGAGGAAGGTGAGGCGGTAGGTGGCTTCCTCGAAGCGCCCCAGGTCCAGGTCGAACTCGGCCTCGCCCTTGTCGTCCGTCTCAGCGTCCTGGAGCTGTTCCGTGAACGTGTGCTTCGCCCGCTGTGGGTCGAAGAAGGCATGCTGCGGGAAGGCCCGGAAGACCGGGTAGGTCGGCGAGAGCGTGACCATGGCCTTCACCCGGCGCTGGGCGGCCGGGGTTCCAAAAAGGTTCTTGAGGCTCACAAAGGCCTTCATCTCCTCGGGCGAGACCCAGCCCTGGGTCCGCTCTTTGGAGAGGCGGGACGTTATCCGCATGCGGTCAGGCAGGAACTCCTCCACACGCACGGAGGACGACCCCAGCAGGCTGTCCCGGCGGCCGTCCTTGATGATGTAGACGCTGACTTGATAGGTCCCGGTCGGCGAAGCCTCCTCGGTCCTGTAGCGGATCTCCTCGAACCCGAGCCCGGAGAGGAGGATCTTGCTCTTGTGCACCTCCAGCCCCCGCGCGTCGCTCACTACCGCTTCCAAAGGCACGCCGGCCAAGTTCTGCCGCCAGTCCGAGGGCTTGACGATGAGCCCGACGTGGAACTCCTCGCCCGGCCGGTAGATGCCCCGGTCGGAGAAAAGGTACGCCTGCAGCCGGCTCGCGCCGCTCCCGGTCACGACGCCGCCGACGTCGAAGCGCGAGAAGTCCAGCTTGCGGTCGTCCCAATGAAAGGGAAGGAAGGACAGATCGTTGCCCCGGCGCAGCAGATAGACGGTGGGTTCCTTCTCGCGCTCGAAGCCCGCCACCGGCGGGAATGTGGCGCGGCCGTCCTCGCTTGTCGTGGCGCTCAGGACGGGCATGCCGTTCTTGCCCAGGATCTGGACTAGGACCCCGGGAAGCGGAGTCCCCTCTTGGATGGATTGGACGAAGACCTCCCGGCCTCCGCCCAACAATTCCTTGACCAGGGCGCCGATGTCCGTCACGAGGATGAGGCGGCGGTCCTCGATCCCGATGGGTTTGTGGTTCACGGGGTCTAAGCCTTCGACCTTGAAGAAGAAAAGGCCCCGGGCTCCACCCTCTCCGCCGCCGAGATAGCCCGAAAGGTCGAAAGCCGCGTACTGCGATTTGCCGGGCTCCACCCTGCTGAGCCGGCGGACTTCGGAGAAGCGCTCGGTGATGTTGTCCTGGTTGAACTCAAAATTCCGGAATTCCGGCTTGCGGAAGTTCCCGCCGGACTGGCTGACCAGGTGGTTGATCTGGCTGGGCAGGACCCGCCCGATTTCGAAGCGCAGTGCATCCACGTCCCGCGAGATGACGGAGACCTTCTTCTCCCCGCCCAGGCTCAGGATCGCTCCGTCGAACATGACGCTGAGCTCTCGGGGAAACTCGCTCACGCGAGAGGTCTGGTCGAAATCTTTCGCCAGGACGTACCCGCCGTAGGACTGCGCGCCTTTCTTGAAGCGCAGATACAGATATCGCCCCGGGGTCGCCTTGTACTTGAAGCTGTGCAAGGTGGCGTACTCCCGGTCCGTCGGCAAGGCCTGAGGTTGGACGGGCTTCGAGAGAGCCAGTATCTCCGGCCCGATGCGGGCGGGATCATTCCAGTCGTAGTCGCTTGCGGCCTCTTGTCCGTTCAGCGCGGGCAGGTCCTTTGGAAGCTCGTAGACGCTCAGGCTTTTCCGGACTTCGGACTCCAAGGCTCCGGCCGTGAGGTTCACGACCAGGGCTTGCTCCGGCTCGTAGCGTTCGTTGCGCACCAGGGTCAGCTCCATGGACTGGACCCTGAAGTAGTTGTACATCCCCGGGATCGGGACCCGAGACTCAAGCTTCACTGCGAAAGGAGGGCCGCCCTTGGCGGACCTCAGTCCCTCATCGATGGTGACATCCATGATCGTGTCGTTTAAGGGGATGTCGACCGGATGCGAATGGATGTAGGCTTCGCTTTTGTATTTGTTGTAGAGGACGGTGAAAGGATAGTCCTTGGCCCCGAACCCCAGGAATCCTCTCTCCCACCCGGCCAAACGCAGATGCACCCGTTTCTCGAACTCCGCGGGCTCGACAGGATGGCTGAAAACAGCCGTGGCCACCACCTTCTTCATCTTCGCATTGACGGGGTCCTGGTAGAACTCGGCCGACTTGAGCGCCGCAGTGAATGGGGCGGATTTGAACCGGTACTCGTATTTCTCAAGGAAGACATGGTCGGGGAAAAGGGAGCGTTCGAGCTTTACGACATACTCTTGCCCGACTGCCCAGTCCGTGTGCGGCAAGAAGGTCAGCCGGCGGTCCGAGTCCCAGCGCCATTCTCCGGGGATATGCGGACGGATGGCGATCCCACGCTGAACCGTCTTGTGAACCATGTCCAGCCGCGCAGAGGACCCGCCAAAGACGATTGAGACCGTCTCCGGCTTGAGGACATCCTCCTGTTTCGTGGCTCCAGGGGACGTGCCGGAAACCGAGAACTTGACGCGCTTGGGCAGGTACGCGTACCAGCGCAGCCCCGCGACGCACAAGACCGGAACCAGAACCGCCGCGGCGGCCCCGGCCCAGAAGCGCCTGGGGTCTTTCTGAGCCTGGAAGCGGCACCATGCAAGGCCGGCCGCGGACTTCTCGCGGAGCTTGGCCGCCAGCTTCCCGGCCAGCTCCCGCCAGGAAAGCTCGGAGCCGAGGACCCCGATCTGACGGGCGAAGCGGCGCTTGAGCTTCTCGACCCAGGGAGGATGGGCCCAGGAGAACGAGCCGACGGCGTAAACGAAAAGCTCTTTCAGTTTTCGGATCATCGCTTCCCCCGGCCGCGCGTTTATCAAGGATACAGATAAGCTACTCTTCTATCTTGAAATCCAGGCCCAGTTGCTGAGATGCTTCCTTCATTGCTTTCAGCGTTGAATCGTTGAGATTGAGTCCCTGGCCCTCTGCGGCTTCCATCTCAAATTGAACGCCGAGATGAAGCTTCCTTAAATTCATGCGCGCAGCCGGTGCGACAAAGCAGCGGAAAAGCTCTCCCCAGTTTTCCACAGGAACAGCTCCGCGAATTACAAGCCGTCGGACCGGGCGCTTTGTTATCGGCTGGCCTGCGGTTGAAGTCGCACCAGCATTCTCCGAGTCCCCTAGTGCGAGACCCTCACTCCTTTCCAATGACGAAGCGGCACTGCGGCTATGAGGTTCGGACTCGCCATGCGCCTTCTCCGGTTCGGGAGTAAAAGGAGGAATGACCCAAACACCACCCTCGCTCGGGTCCAGTGATACCGCTTGCTTGCAATATCGACTTTGCAGGGATGATAGGCTGCCGCCCCGGGCAATCCCGACCAACCCATCCAGGCAGGCTTGCGCGATGCCGGAGGTAACGGCGTCTCTTGAAGAAACCATGGGTTTGTCAGTGAACCGGAGAAAGGCCTCGACCGCGTCTTTTAGGCGTAATCCGCCCTCCTTGGGTACAACGCCCGAGTTTCCCAAGGTCACGGAACCGACGCGGCGAAGTATCCATTCCTCGTCCTCAACGAGGGTCGCCCAAACATATCCCAGATGCTCCTGAAAGGCGCGCCGGGCGTCCGCCAGCGTCATATTTTCCACGTCCTGTCCACGAACCCGTAACACGACTGTGTAGGCGGGTCCCAATGCTTCAAGGGTCGCGCGGCGCGCGGACTCCAAACGTTTCTTCAGGTCCTCTTTCTGTTCTTCATCAAGTTGGTCGGCGTAATCCGCCCGGACCCCTTCAAGGGCCGACCATTCCCGGTGCGCCTGGCGAAGTTTGCTCAAGCCTCGCGATGCCGGGGCCAAGAAAAGCAGCGTATTGCGATAAATCCGGTCCTTTCCCCCGCAACGCAGACTGATTTTCATGACGCGCTTGCGCACTGCATCCTTGCTCTTGCCGTTGCCGTTCTCGTCCCATGCTAATGAAGGGGGAAGGATGAGAAGCGTAAGGGACTTCTGTTCCGGCAAGTCTTCGGCGGGATTGGCAATCACGCGCCATGTGGTTCCCGCTCCCGCGCCCTTCTGGGTTTCGCTCTTTAGGTCTTCCAGGATTTCGTCCTCAAAATCCTTACCCGAGCACTGCTGGCGATACTGCACGACCAGCTTGTTCAACGTCGGCTTGGTCCCAAACCAGTACCGCTTGCCCAGACTTCCGGCCGCGGTGGCATGAAGATAGAAACAACGATTCTCCAGTTCCAGGAGCGCGCCGTCGGTGTAGTTCCAGTTCAGGCCCACGCGGGAACAGGCCAGTTTAAGATCCTTGCTGCTGAACCCGCTTCGCCCACCCTGACCGCCGAATGACCCCAGCAGAATCGCAGCGCCGAGGCCGCGGCCGATACCTTCACTGCGGTAGTCTCCGCCGCGCTCTTCATCGAAGGCCCCGGCGTTGGACTTTTCGCCTAGGACATCGGCCGCCGCGACGGACTGATAAGCCGGGCCCCACAGGCGGGTCAATGCCGCCTGAAGAGCGTCCACCGACCAGCGAACGTCGCACGGCTGGATGAGATGCTGGGTTTGCGTGTTGCCCTCGCGTCGTTGCCAGAGGTCGCAGATGATGCTGGCCAAAAGCCGCAGCACCCCGCGCGTCCTCTGGAAGTCTGGATGGCTGCCCCAACGCGTGTAGAGCGCGTCGATGAGCAACGGATGGAAGGGATAGGCCCGTTCAATCTGCTCGCGGTAGGTGTTCTTCGCCGCCTCGTTGGGGACCTCGCCCGCATGGGCGGCATACGCACCTTGGTATGCCTGCGCGACCTTTTGAGGATAGTCCTTGGCCCCGTCCGGCGTGATGGACTCAAAGAGCCTCGTTCGCACGACTTCGTAGATTTCATCGTCTGCAACGGGCTTAATATCCGCTCCCAGACGCTGGAACCGCTTCTCCAGCGTGACGAAGGCTTCCTGCCCTTTCTCGCTCTGGGCGACCTCGTACTTGCTGGCGGGAAGGGTGGCCACCACGACCGCCCACGGCACCTGCTGAACCGCCTCGGTCAGTTGCTGGATGAAGGAGATGGTCTGGTCCGCCAGCGTCGTGTCGCCGACCGGAACGGACGCGGCCCCGACACAATAATCCGCCAGTTCGTCAAGTAGAATGAGACAGGGCGCGGCGTGCCGAAGCACTTCCACGAAGAGGCCTTGCGGTACCCGCTGGGCTTGGTCGTTGGCCTGCACTTTCTGGTAGAGCGTCTTCCCGCCTAGTTGGAGGGCGAGTTCGCCCCACAGTGTCCGCGTGTGGACGCCATCCGGGCTCTTTCTCCCTTGTGTGACATCGCAAGTCGCGTTGGTAAACACGGCCACGCCGCGCACCTTTTCCGGGAAACAATCGCCAAGGATACGGCGCAAGTCGGCGGCGCAAGCGGACTTCTTGAGCTTCGCGGCGTGCTTGGCCAGGTGCCAGAGGGCCACAAGCGTGTGGGTCTTGCCTCCGCCGAACGCCGTCTGCAGGCTGATGATGCGGTCGCCGCTTTCGCCATTGCCGCGAAGCGCGCCCGCCACCCGGCGGAGAACCGTGGAAAGGCCGACGGTCATGTAAGTCTTGCGGAAAAACTCCTCCGGGTCGAGATAAACCTCGGGCGCGGTGTTCTGCACGACCGCCCAAACGTTGGCGGCGAAAACCGCCTCCTCCAGACGCCCCTTGCGGATGTCCTCGTGGGGCGTCGCTATTGCGTACCAGGGTTTAAGACCGATCATCTTTGATTCCTCTCCTTAGGCTGAAGATAGTTTCTGCCGGCCTCGATAAACTCTTGGGCCTGGGCGATCAAGCCAACCGCTTGCTCCTTGGACACCGCCGCGCCAACCCCGTAATCACCTACATTCCGTATGTCCTGGCCGTCGATCAACCAACGATGGAACTTGGCGTCCAGTTTCCCTATCTTGGCAAATTCCCGCCCGAAGGCTCCCACCACTCCTCCGTGGGTGCTGTAGGATTGCTCCAGGGAAGCCAGAAGCGCCTCGGCGACATAAAACATTGCGTAATAGGCCCGGGAGGCGGCGAAGCCGGGGTATCCCTCCCCTACGAGCAGCCTCGCGGCAGAAAGACTCGACTCGGCTTTCTCGAATAGGGCCTTGATGTCCTCGTTCATGTGGGAACCCCCTCGCGACGAATGTTCATGAAAAATGGGAGATTGCGGCTTTTCACATCCTCCTTGGAAACGAAGACCCGTGAGAGAACCACATCATGCGCGAGACTCACGCTTGCAGTCAGCTCAGATGATTTCTGGATCGCGTCGTTGTAGTCGAAGGGTGAGCGCAGAACACATAAGATGTCGATATCTGAATCCTCGCGTTCTTCTCCCCGGGCAAAGGAACCATAGAGGGTCACGCTGACAAGCTGGTCTCCAAAAAGCCTCTCAAGTCCTTCTCGATATTCTCGGACCACTTTCGCAATCTTCGATTGGTCCATGATTTATCGGCCTCCCTGAAATAATTTTCCTTGTGCGTCCTTAAATGCTTCGCGCTTCCCCTCGGCGCGCAGCGTCTGCCGCTCGCCGAGCAGTGCGTTCACTAGTTTCCAGTCCTCCGCGTCGCGCGGCATAACCTCAAAGAGCGCCTGGCCGAGCTTCCAGAACGGCCCGTCCTCCAGGAGGTCGCGCTTGGCGAGATAGGCAACCAGTTCACCGCGCTTTTCTTCCTTCCAGAACAGCATGGCCCGGTGAAGGGCGTCAATAAGCGGCACGGGCGTCTCGCCTGTGGCAAGGCCAAGATTCTTTTTGGTCGCCCTGTCCGCCAGCAACGCCAAGCGGCACGTCGCGCCATCCACCACGAAGATGCCGTGCCCGCGCGCCACTTCCATCGCGCTCTCAGACTCGCCGCCGATCTGGACCACGAGCCTGGCGTCGTCCCATGCCTGCTCGGATGCGCCGTAGAGGTTCGCCCAAACGTAGTAGAGCGTGGAGAGATCGTCTCCCCGGAACTCGCCCGCGATGGCGTCGCGGGCGGCCTTGCGCGCCAGTTCCAGGAGTTCCGGTATCTCAACTCGGGCGCCGTCTGCCTTCTCGACCCGTTCGTATTTGCCGAAGACGCCGACCGCCGGGCCGTAGCAGGCCACGATGAGGTCGGCCCCTCGGAAGCCATAGGACCAGAAGCGCTTGACGGCTTCCGCCACGACCTTCTCGATTTCCATGCGCACATCCTTAAACGACGCGGCGCTGCCCACCACGCGGGCGCGGCACACCACAGTCACGGAAGATGACAGCGCGGACATGCTGGCCTTGAGAGCCGTGACCAGCTCCGTGTCCAGCGGCCAGGTGGCGTCCACGGTCAGTCCCGCATCGAAGATTGCATATACCAAGGCCGTCCAAGCCTTCGTAGACTGATGGGCGAACATCACGGAAATAACGCCGTCGGGCTTCAGGACTCGGTGTGCTTCCGCCAAGACCGCGGCCAGCTTTGTCTTGAAGTGGGCGTCCGCTTTCTCGGCGTCTCCCTGATGGCGATGCTTGAGGGCAGTGGCCTCGTCTCTCTTTGGCGTGAGCGGCGTCACCAATACCTCGGGGACCACGTCGCCCAGGCTGCGCTTCAGCCACACGTAGAAGTAATCGGACAGGTCGGCGTAAGCGATGGCGTCGAAATAAGGCGGGTCAGTGACTACGGTATCCGCTGTTTCCTTTTTCAAGGTTAGGTTAGAGGTTAGAGTCGCCCCATCACCACGGTACACTGTCGCGGGCAAGGTGTTGGCGGACTCATGGAGGAGAACCCGCTTCATCCAATCAACGCCGCCTTCTGCGCCACCCGTCGCTTCGGAGAATGGGTTGGCTTCGGGGTAGTCCCATGTCATGGGTATGGCTTGGCGGCCAAAGGGATGCTCAAGGGTTTCACGGCTCGTGTGCCATATCCCAACGTTAGAACTTCGTTGGGCGATGCGGCTCAACCACAGGCCGACATAAACACCGACCGCCCTGCTGTATTCCTCATCGGGAATGTCCTTCTTCATCTCCTCGAGCGCTTCGTGGAGGCAGGAGACGAAAGTCTGCATGGCCACGAGCTGGCGCGGGTTGAAGAGGGAACCCCAGGTTTTCATGCCGTAAAGCCAAGTCTTGATGTTCCACTGGCCTTCTTCGATGGGTTCGTTGGGACGTTCAACGTTTATATTTGAGGCAAATTCAAATGCCTTAAGGTCACTCTTCTCAACAACCCTGTAACCCTTTCCGCCCTTCTCCTCGGTGATGACCGCCGTCATCACCTCCCGCATGTGTCCTTCCTGCCCGGCTTTGCGAAGATCGTCCCCCGAGGTCGGCTGCTCGCAGAATGGGCAAATAACAGGGCCGCGCTCGCGTTTCGTACCCGCGGTCTCCTCAATCTGTGATCCTACTGCAACCCCGAAAGACACGCTCTTTCGCTTCTTATCCACCTCCATCGTGAGCGCGACCTTCTTATCCTTCTTATTGCAGACCAGAAGACTCCTCAGGAGCGGAATCTCGCCCCGGCAGGAGGGGTTCGAGCAGGGAGCAGTCCGCGCCCAGAGGTAGCCGACGACCGGTCGTCCA
>JACRDO010000141.1 GCA_016212885.1 Elusimicrobiota bacterium
GGCTGGCTGGACCTGGTCCAGCTCCGCTACGCCATCCGCGTCTCCGGCATCCGGAGCCTCGCGATGACGAAGCTCGACACGTTGAGCGGCCTGCGTCCCCTCAAGGTCTGCGTCGCCTACCGCCACAAGGGCAGGCTCTTGAAGGACTTCCCCGTCTCCATCCAGTGGCAGGAGGAGGCCCGGCCCGTTTACGAGGAGGTTCCCGGCTTCGACGGGGATATCGGGGAGATCCGCTCCTTCGCAAAACTGCCCGCCGCCTGCCAGGCCTACGTGCGCTGGGTCGAGAGGCGGCTCGACGTTCCCGTCTCCATAGCCTCCGTCGGCCAGAGCCGCGAAGCCACCATCCAGCGCGACCCCGGTCTGTTCCGATAGGACCGGGTGTGTCGCCGAAAGCACGGGCTTTTTCCGCGCGGACACCGTAGCTCGCCTCCCGTAACAATCCAGTAGCCGCCAATCTGAAATCCAACCCGCACCCCAACCAGCCCAACTGATCCCGCCACAACTTTATGTCGCCATTGACACCGTTCTCTTATTATGCTTGTATAGTGTATAGTATGAAGCAATCGCCCCCCAAGCTCCTTCGGGTCAGGAAGGCAGCCATCCGCGCCCTGCCCACCTGGGAACATATTATCCGCGGCAGCCTCATTCAATATCGGCGCACCTGTGGCAACCGGGGATGTCGTTGCTATCGGGGACCCCGTCATCGCCACGGCCCCTATTGGTACCTGGCAGTCCGTTGGGCGCGCGGCCGACAGAAGCTCTATCCAATCCCAGAGACCCTGATCCCGGACGTGCGACGTGGCTTGGCCGCCTACCGAAAACTATGGGAGGAGGCCTATCGCATCGCCGAGATCAATCTGGACATCCTCAGGACGCGACACGGGAGGGACTCCGCATGAGTGAACGTGGAGACAGTAGCCGGTTGCGGCAACGGCTGCAGGAGCAATTGCGGTCCCTGGAGTTGTTGGCCGGGGTATCGCTGGGACGATCGGGGATGCTCCGGGGCAGCCTCTACGCGCGACGGCGCAGGTGTGGTCGGCCGCGGTGCCGTTGCGCCCAGGGGCGGCTGCACAAGAGCCTGGCCCTGGCGGCGGGGCCGGCGCGCAGCCGACGGATCGTGACCGTTCCCCGTACAATAGCGGAGACGGTCCGGTCCCTGACGCTGGGCTACCGGCAGTTTCGGGAAGCTCGGGCCGGGATGGCGCGGGTGTTCCGGGACGTGGTGCGAACGTTTGACGAGTTGGGACGGCTACGGAGCATAGGCGTACAAGACCTGCGCCGGTCCGACTGGATTGGATGAACGAGCAAGAATACCTGGAGGGTTGCAAAGCCCGTTATCGGGCCTGCGCATATGAACGGACCAAAACGATGAACCTGGAACAGTTGGAGCGGCTGATCCTTGAGGGACAGATAGAGCTGGGGCGGATGTTGCTGCAGTCGCGGCTGGAGGAGGACCCACGTGGGAAAGCAGAGGGCGAACATCCCTGTCCGAAGTGCAAGCGCCCGCTGCGGTTTGCGGAGAAGCACAAGTGGCAGCAGCGGGTATTGAGGACCATCATGGGGGGATTGCCCTACCACCGGGCCTACGGGATGTGTGATGCGTGCGGATACACAGGGGCTCCGCTGGACGAAGCCCTGGGCATCCCACGCCGGGGGCCGAGCGTAGGGGCGCTGCGCAAGATCTGCCACGCGGCCGTGGTGGGGCGGTCGTTTGATGACGCGAGAGAGATGCTGCGCGCGCTGGCGGGGATTCTGTTTGGGCGCCAGCGCATACGGGTCCTGGCGGAGCGGGAGGGGCGTAGGCTTGCGGAGGAACGGGAGAAGGAGGTGAAGGCGGCTCAGGCAGGACACGCGCCCAAGGCGTGCACAGCGGTTGTGGAACTGCTGGTGATCACGGCAGATGGCGGCCGCGTGCATACGATTCAGCCAGTGCCTGATGAGCGCTGGAAAGAGGACCGGGTGGGGGTGGTCTACGACGCTGTGCCGCGACCGGACCCGGCGGCGAAGCTGGGGGAGTACGAAGGGGCCAAGGCACAGACGAAGACATACGTGGCCTCTATGGAGAAGTGGGAGCCCTTCGGGTGGATGCTGTGGGTCGAGGCCTTGCGGCGCGGGTATGAGGCGGCCAAGCAGGTATTGTTCCTGGCGGACGGGGCCAAGCCGATCCGCGATTTGAAGAACCTGCATTTCCCGAAGGCGATTTTCATCATAGACTTTTGGCACGTGGTGGAGCACCTGGCGGAGAGCGCGCGGGCGGCCTTCGGAGAGGGGACCGAGGCGGCCATCGCCACGCGCGAGAGATGGAAGCAAATGCTCTGGGACGGCAAGGTCGAGGGGATTATCCGGGACCTACAGGAGCAGTCTCGCCGGCTGGGAGCCCCGCAGAAGGGCGATCCGGAAAGCAGTCCTCAACGGGCGCTCTATCGGGATGCGTTTTCCTTCTTCCCCAACAACAAGGACGCCATGGACTACCCGAGCTACCGGGCCCAGGGATGGCCTATCGGATCCGGGGTGGCTGAGAGCGGAGTCAAGCAGTTCGCAAAACGGGTGAAAGGCA
>JACRDO010000142.1 GCA_016212885.1 Elusimicrobiota bacterium
ACAGCCAGCCCTGGACCTTCAGTTCGCTGGACGGCCGGATACGAATGCGTCTACGAAGTATCCTGCGCTGTCGGCGAGGCGGCAGGGGACGCGGGCGAGGAGACGACCATCACTGCTGGCCAAATGTCTTCTTTGCGAGGCATGGGCTGTTCTCTTTCGTTGCAGCCCATGCGCAGCTATGTCAATCCTTGGCAAGGTAAAACCACCGATTGGAGAGCCGGATGCGGGAGAACCGCCTGTCCGGTTCGGAGGGAGGGGAGACCAAGGAATTCTCCTTGGTCTTCCCTACCCCTAATGAAGCCTAGCGGGAGGATACTGGCTATCGAGCTGATTTCGCCGCCTCCGGTCAAGGAGCGCTTGAGAGAGCTGGAAAGAAGGGCGGCTTGGTAAAGCATAAACGGTCCCGAGCCCTAATCGCAGAAGGGGCGCCCCGCTTCCGGATGGAGCCCCTTCCCTTTTGGCGCCGCCTCATCCTTTGGAATCCAAAGACACATCGGACCAAATCCGAAGCAGCATGGGCTATTTTCCAGTTTCGAACCTATTGCGGACCGCGTTCTTGAGGGACTCATAGGTGGGCACGATATTCTCAACAAGGGGCTTTAGATTGTCCCACTTCAAAACGAAGACATAAGAGTGGATGAAAAAGTGCCTGAATGACAAGAGCTGTGACAAAGGCAGATACAGGTTTTCCGGAATGGTTTTTTTCTCATTCGACATCTTAAGCAATTCCTTGTGCCAAGAGGGAGAGTCTTTTAACTCCGCGCCCTCAAAGGTCAGGACCCGTTTAAGAATGTTCTCAATGCCGTTGTACGCGTTATGAAGGAAGGTCGCGACGGCCGCCAGTTCCGCAACAGAATATTCTTTTTCCACGCCGGTAATTGAACCAAGTTGCGCTAAGACCTTTTCGATATTTTCGAATTCCGCTTCGCAGTATAATCTAAGTTGATCTTTTGTCATATATCAACTTCCCTTCCTTCAGCACAATCTCCTTGAACTTCGTTATTTCACCGGACAGGTCGATCAAATCGACGTTCTTCGGCATCGCCATCATTAGCTCGCCGTAGAACCTGAAGAAATTCTCAGGAGGAAGATCATTAACTGCAAAATCGTAGTCGCTCGCGTTATCCCGGTCGCCGTAAAGAGCGGAGCCAAGCAGGAATAGTTGTCCCACGTCATATTTTCTGGCAAGCTCTACGGCTTTGTCTATTTCGCTTTCCAGTATCATCTTCCCCTCCAGCAGCAAACGGCACTTTTATGCTTTTATTTTACAATTTTAGGCTCATAACAATTTTTCACAAAAGCTGTGATCCGTTATGGCCCTTCACTCGCCCGTCGGCCAGCACCATGCATACCAACTGTGGCCGACCACAGCTGGCGGCTTCTCGTCAAGAGCAATGCGTTTACTGAATGCTTACTTCCCTATTGTCATGGCGACCCTAAAAGATGTCGAATATCAAAGCGCTTTTTCTGTTTTACCTTGCCTGGGCAAGGTAAAAGTCAAAAAGATATTGTGGAATATACATAATTCCATCTTGACCTGACGATGTCATGTCCTCAGATGTTTTATTTTTTCAGCGCTTCTCTTGCCAGCGCTTTCGTGGCATGAGCCAAAAATGTCATCCGTAGGGCCTACGGCTGCTTATAGAGATAACGAGTACATGAAGCTCAAGGTTATTCAAGCCTGCACCCCTTGGATGGGCCAGTTCCGTCCCTGGGGATGGTCGCATGTTTGTAATTTTTTGTCATGAGGCAAACGAATCAACGAGCTGGTGTTGACCGGCAACATTGAGGCGGTGTTGAATCTGACGGACCCGGTCCTGTTGCAAGACGGGCTGGGTTTGTCGAAGCGGGAGACGGGGATACTGCGTGGGATTTGGGAGAAAATGAGAAACCGAAGGAACGTAAGGCGATAGATATGATCCCTTTCTGCCGAAGGCTTCACGATACGCGCGAAATCATTGCTGAATGTTTCGTTGCATTGTACAATTGCGTCAGGTCAATCTATTTAGGAGTCATCTATGATTGCGCTCATGAACGCGCTCATCCGCTACGCGACGTCATCGATCGGGAAGAAGCAGATCGTGGGGCTCACCGGGCTCATGCTCTGCGGCTTCCTCGCAGGGCATCTGGCCGGGAATTTCCTGCTGTACAAAGGGGAGGGCGTGTTCAACGCCTACGCGCAATTCCTGACGAGCAACCCGCTCCTGCCGTACATCGAGCTCGCCCTGCTGGGGGTCTTCATGACCCACATCGGCTTCGCCCTTTGGGTGACCTGGGAGGACCTCCTAGCCAGGCCCGAACGCTACGCGGTGCGCCGGAACGCCGGCGGCCGCACCATCGGCTCCTCCACGATGATCTACACCGGCGCCCTCACCCTCGCCTTCCTGCTCTTCCACGTGACCGTGTTCAAGCTCTCGGGCGAGGCGGAGCAGCATGTCCGGGGGCTCTTCGGGGTCGTGATCGACTGCTTCAAGAGCGGCGCTTGGGTCGCGTTCTACGCGGCCGCGCTCCTCGGCCTCGGCGTGCACCTGAGCCACGGGGTCCAGAGCGCCTTCCAGACTTTCGGCGTCAACCATGAGAAGCTGACGCCGGGCATCAAGGCCGCGGGCCTGCTCTTCGCCGCGGCCATGGCGGTCTGCTTCGGAATGATCCCGGTTTTGACGAAGATGGGGAGGATCGGATGAGCATCACACTGGACGCGAAGATCCCGTCGGGCCCGATCGAGAAGAAGTGGGACAAGCACCGCTTCGATCTCAAGCTCGTCAACCCGGCCAACCGGCGCAAGTACGACGTCATCGTGGTGGGCACGGGCTTGGCCGGGGCCTCGGCCGCGGCCTCGCTCGGCGAGCTCGGCTACAACGTCCTCTCCTTCTGCATCCAGGACAGCCCCCGGCGCGCCCACTCCATCGCGGCGCAGGGCGGCATCAACGCGGCGAAGAACTACCCCAACGACAGCGACAGCGTCTGGCGGCTCTTCTATGACACGCTCAAGGGCGGCGACTACCGGGCCCGCGAGGCGAACGTCTACCGCTTGGCCCAGGTATCCAACGCCATCATCGACCACTGCACGGCCCAGGGAGTCCCCTTCGGCCGCGAATACGGGGGCCTGCTCGCCAACCGCTCCTTCGGCGGCGCGCAGGTCTCCCGCACCTTCTACTGCCGCGGGCAGACGGGCCAGCAGCTCCTGCTCGGGGCCTACGGCTCCCTCATGCGGCAGGCCTGCTCGGGCCGCGTCAAGGTGTTCGCCCGCAGGGAGATGGTCGAGCTCGTGGTCGTCAAGGGCCGGGCGCGGGGCATCGTGTGCCGGAACCTCGTCACAGGCAAGCTCGAATCCTACGCCGCCCACGCGGTGTGCCTCGCGACCGGCGGCTACGGCAACGCCTTCTTCTTGTCGACCAACGCCAACTCCTGCAACGCGAGCGCGATCTGGCGGGCCTACAAGAAGGGCGCCCTGTTCGCGAACCCCTGCTTCACGCAGATCCATCCGACCTGCATCCCGGTGTCGGGGACCTACCAGTCGAAGCTCACCCTCATGAGCGAGAGCCTGCGCAACGACGGCCGGGTCTGGGTCCCGAAGAAGGCCGGCGACAAGCGCAGCCCGGACCAGATCCCGGAGGAGGAGCGCGACTACTACCTCGAGCGGCGCTACCCCGCCTTCGGCAACCTGGTGCCGCGCGACGTGGCCTCGCGCGCGTCCAAGGCGGTCTGCGACGCGGGCCAGGGGGTGGGGCCGACCGGGCTCTCCGTCTACCTCGACTTCCGCGACGCGATCGCGCGCGACGGCCTGGACTCCATCCGCGCGAAGTACGGCAACCTCATCGACATGTACCACCACATCACCGACGAGGACCCCCACAAGCTGCCCATGCGCATCTTCCCGGCCGTCCACTACACCATGGGCGGGCTCTGGGTGGACTACAACCTGATGACGACGATCCCGGGCCTCTTCTGCCTCGGCGAGGCCAACTTCTCGGACCACGGCGCCAACCGCCTCGGGGCCAGCGCCCTGATGCAGGGCTTAGCCGACGGGTATTTCGTCATCCCGGCCACCCTGAGCGGCTACCTCGCCTCCGAGAAGCAGGAGGCGCTCAAGGCGGACGCTCCGGAGTTCAAGGAAGCCGAGGCCCAGGCGGATGCGAGGATCAGGAAGCTGCTTTCAGCGGAGGGCAAGCGCACGGCAGTGGAGCTCCACCGCGAGCTCGGCAAGCTGATGTGGGAAGACTGCGGGATGTGGCGCAATGAATCGGGCCTGAAGAGGGCGCTAGAGCGCATCCCGGAGCTCCGCGAGGAGTTCCACAAGAACGTGCGGGTCCCCGGGAAGAACGAAGAGTTCAACCAGTCGCTCGAGCGCTCCGGCCGCGTGGCCGACTACCTCGAGTGCGCGGAGCTCATCGTACGAGACGCTTTGGAGCGCCGCGAATCCTGCGGCGGGCACTTCCGCGAGGAATCGCGGACCCCGGACGGCGAGGCCCTGCGCGACGACGAGAAGTTCTGCCACGTCGCGGCTTGGGAGTACGCGGGCGAGGGCAAGGCGCCGGAGCTTCACAAGGAGCCCCTGGCCTTCGAGCACTGCAAGCCGTCGCAGAGGAGCTACAAATGAGCGGCATGAAGCTGACCCTGAAGATCTGGCGCCAGAAGGGCCCAGGCGCGCCGGGGGAGCTGAGGTCCTACGGCGTGCAGGACATCTCCCCGGACATGTCGTTCTTGGAGATGCTCGACGTGCTCAACGAGCAGCTCATCAAGCTGGGGGAGGACCCCGTGGCCTTCGACCACGACTGCCGCGAGGGAATCTGCGGGATGTGCAGCCTCGTCATCGACGGCCGGGCCCACGGCAAGGACTCCGGCAAGACGAGCTGCGACATGCGCATGCGCGGCTACCAGGACGGCGACACGATCGCCATCGAGCCCTTCCGCGCGAAGGGCTTCCCGGTCGTCAAGGACCTCGTGGTTGACCGCTCCGCCTTCGACCGCATCATGCAGGCGGGCGGCTACGTCTCGGTCAACGCGGGCTCGGCGCCGGAGGCGCATTCCCTCCCTGTCCCTTATGAGAAAGCCGAGGCCGCGATGGACCACGCGGCCTGCATCGGCTGCGGCGCCTGCGTGGCCGCCTGCCCCAACGCCTCGGCCATGCTCTTCGTCTCGGCCAAGGTCTCCCAGCTCGCCCTGCTCCCGCAGGGCGGGCCGGAGCGCGCGCGCCGGGCGCTCTCGATGCTGGAGCAGCACGACAAGGAAGGCTTCGGCAACTGCACCAACGAGGGCGAGTGCGAGAAGGTCTGCCCGAAGAGCGTCAAGATCTCCAGCATCGCGCGCTTGAACCGGGAGTTCCTGCGGGCGAGCGTGCTCTACTAGGGTGATCCTGAGCAAGGACGAGATCCTCCTCGAGATCCGCAAGGGTAGGATCGCGCTCGATCCCTTCGCCCCTTCGGCCGTGGGCCCGGCGTCGGTGGACCTGACGCTGGGCCGCGCGATCCGCGTCTTCCGGCCCAAGAACATCATGTTCTCGATCGACAAGGACATCGACTACAAGAAGATCACCGTGGTCGTGGACATCGCGGACGGCTACGTGCTCAGGCCGGGCGAGCTGGTGCTGGGCATGACCCAGGAGAAGATCACCCTGCCGGACGACATCTGCGGCTGGCTGAACTCCCGGTCGCGCTTCGCGCGGATCGGCCTGATGAGCCACGTCACCGCTCCGTTCGTGTGCCCCGGCGTGCGCAACCGCCAGGTGCTGGAGATCTACAACGCCGGCCCACAGAAGATACGCCTCGTCCCCGGGGCGCGCATCTGCCAGCTGATCCTCCAGCAGTGCCGGGGCACGGCCCGCTACAAAGGCAAGTTCAGGCGCCAGGGGCTCTGAGCCGGCCGTCCCTCCGTTCTACCCTAAAATATTTTTCAGGCTCATCTTGCGTTGGACAAGACTTCTTTCCCTAATCAGGAACAAGAAGTCCGTCTGGGTTGAGCGCCTTGCCGTTCTTGTCTATCAGCTCGAAATGCAGATGCGGGCCCGTGGACAATCCGGTGGAGCCAACGCTGCCGATGAGGGTGCGGCCGCCGTCAACCTCAGCGCCGATGGAAACGGCGATCGAGGAGAGGTGCCCGTAGCGCGTGGTGGAGCCGTCCGGGTGGTGGATGGCAACCATTTTCCCGTAGCCGTCCAGCCATCCCGCCTGCACCACACTGCCGCTGCGCGCGGGAAAGACCGGCGTCCCAAACGATTCGGGGAAATCCATCCCCTCATGGAACTCAAGGCGATGCAGCACCGGATGCAAACGGCGGCCGAACCCGGAGCTGGCTTTCGGCCGGTCGGCCGCGAGGACGGGAAACCGGTAATCCTCGGGCTCGCGGGAATCCGGCCTCAGCGGGCCGCCGGCTCCCATTGCGGGCGCATCGACTTTGCCCGAAGCGGCCAGAAGCAGGCCGTACACCTGAGGCCGGATGATGGCGCCGATTTTTATTGCGCCGAAAAAAACCGCGCCAAGAACGGCAGCGAAGGCCAGGGCCCGCCGCGTCCGCTCCGTCGCCAAAGCCGGGCGGCGCCAGCGGCGGCCGCACTGGCTGCACCAACGCTTGGGGCTTCCGGTCAGAACCCTGCACATGTGCCGAAATCGGGAAGAGCTTCTCTTCACCCCGCGGCTCCTGCAAACAGGGCAAAACTCCTCTGGGAGAGCGCCCGGCAAGCCTCTAACCCCCGGCATACCATTTAGTGTAATAGAAGAATCCGAACCGCGCCAGCATCGCGGGTCCTGACCCGGCCTTCATCAAGGCTGGGCCCCGCCTCCCTTCTGCCGGGCCGCGAAGCCCCTCGCCGGGCCTCCGGCGGCCTCGGGGGCCCCGCCCGTGATCTGCGCCATGTAGGCCGGCCCGAGCTCGCGGATGTGCCGGTCGATGTTCTGAAAGTAGTTGAGGTGGATCTGCTCCTCGGCCATGATCTGCTCCATGAGCTTCGCGCTGATGCTGTCGCGGGCCTCGATGCAGACCCCCGCGAACTCGTTGTAGTCCTCGATGGCCTTCTCCTCGAGGCCCATGTCGTAATCCATCGCCTCGTCGATGCTCTGGCTCTTCCTGGCCTTCTGGCCGGCCTCGCTGACGGGGATTCCGCCCAGCTCGAAGATGCGCTCGGCGAGCATCTCGGCGTGGCGCATCTCGTCGATGGCGATGAGCTTGACCGGGGCCGCGACCACGCCGTAGTCCGCGTCCGCGAGGGCGTAGTGCTGGGACATGTACTGCAGGACGGCGGCGAGCTCGTCGCCCCGCGCCTTGTTGAGCGCGTCGATGACCTTCTGCTTCGCGTCGTTCTTCGCCATGAAGGGATCCTCCGGGCCGGGATGAACTGCGCGGTTGGATTATAGCAAGCCGGCGCCCTGCTGGTCTTGGGCGCATGCTGGCTGCGCCTCCCTGCGCGGGGATTCCCCCAAGTGCTAATATGTATTTTTGACGAGCTTGCGGGGCGTGCCTTATGAGACAACAGCGGGAACTGTAGTACAATCGTCCCGTGAACATCCTCTACATCTGCCCGAACTTCCCGCCCAACTATCGGCGCTTCCCGGTCCGCCTCAAGGAGCAGGGCGCGACCGTCGCGGGAATCGGCTGGGAGCCGCTGGATCGGCTCAGGCCCGAGGTCCGGCAGTCTCTGGCCGAGTACTGCCATGTGCCGGACATGGGCAACTACGACCACGTCCTGCGCGCGGCCGGCTGCCTGGTCTCAAGGGTGGGCAGGCTCGACCGCGTATTCTCCCAGGAGGAGCACTGGATCGACCTGGAAGCGGCCCTGCGCCTGGACTTCAACGTGCCGGGCTGGAAGCCCCGTGACATCCTGCCGGTGCGCTTGAAGTCCCTCATGAAAGGCGTGTTCCGCGGGGCCGCCGTCCCCGTGGCCCAGGGCGAGCCGGCAGCGGACCCGGCAGGGGCCCGGCGCCTGGCCGGGAGCGCGGGCTACCCGCTCATCGCCAAGCCGGACAAGGGAGTGGGCGCCCACGCCACCTTCCGGATCGATGACGACGCGGGACTCGAGCGCTTCTTCGCCAAAAAAGACCCAGCGGTCCCCTACATCATCGAGGAGTTCCTGGAGGGCGACATCCAGTCCTTCGACGGCCTCACGGACCCGGAGGGCCGCATCGTCTTCTCCGCCTCGCATCAGTTCAGCATCGGCATCATGGCCGCGGTCAACGAGAACCGCCACCTCCACTACTGGTCCTTGCGAGAGATCCCCGCGGACCTGGAGGACTTCGGCCGCAAGGCGGTCGCGGCCTTCGGCCTGCGCGAGCGCTTCTTCCACATCGAGTTCATCCGCAGCCCCCGGGGGGACCTGAGGGCCATGGAGATCAACGCCCGGCCGCCCGGCGGCCTCACCACGGACATGTTCAACTACGCAAACGACATCGACATCTACCTGGAATGGGCCCGGACCGTCACCGGGGGCCGCTTCGAGGCCCGGGCCGAGCGGCCCTACCACGTCTCCTACATCGGCCGCAAGAACATCCGGCGCTACGCGCACTCCCATGAGGAGGTGCTCCGCAGGCACGGCGCCCTCATCGTGATGCACACAGCCATCGACTCCGTTTTCCGCGGCGCCATCGGCGACTACGCCTACCTGGCCCGGGCCACGGACATGGACGCGCTCCGGCCCGTGGTTGAATTCATCCAGGAAGAGGCTTGAACGCGATGGAATACGCCAAGTGGTGGAGCCCCGCGCTGGGCCAGGACATGGAGCTCAAGGTCTACGGGCACGTGGGCAAGCCCGCGCTGGTATTCCCCTCGGGGGGCGGCAAGTTCTACGAGTACGAGGACTTCGGCATGGTCGAGGCCTGCCGGCCGTTCCTGGAGCAAGGCCGCCTGCAGCTCTTCACGGTGGACAGCGTGGACCATCAATCGTGGCTCAACCGGGGGCTCTCGATCGCGGAGCGCGTGCGCCGGCACGAGGCCTACGAGCGCTATATCGTCGACGAGGCGGTCCCCTTCATCCGCGGACGCAACCGCTCAGGCGCGGGCATCATGACCACGGGCTGCAGCGGCGGGGCCTACCACTCGGCCAATTTCCTCTTCCGCCGTCCCGACGTCTTCGACGCGGTGATCGCCTTGAGCGGCCTCTACGGCCCGAAGTTCCTCTTCGGCGGCGGCTGGGACCCTTCCCTCTACTTCCACTTCCCCCTGGCCTACCTCCCCGGGTTGGAGGATGCGCGCCTGCTGGGGCTGATGCGCGGGTGCGACATCGTGCTCTGCGTCGGTCAGGGCCCCTGGGAATCCTGCGGCCAGTACGACTGCATCGGCGAGACGCGCCAGATGAAGCGCGTGCTCGAAGCCAAGGGGATCCCCTGCTGGGTGGACTTCTGGGGTCATGACGTCAACCACGACTGGGTGTGGTGGCGGCGGCAGATGCCCTACTTCCTCTCCCACCTGGTCTAACGCACGCGCGTTTCGTAACAAATAATTCGAGTCTATATTTTACACTAATAGTGTTATTCCAATGAAACAAGCTCAAGCCTCCGCTGCCGTCCCGCTATGGGCGGGACTGCGCAGCTCGACTAAGCCCATGGCCGGGGCTGCGCTTCTCCTGCTCTGCTCGATATTCCCGCTTCTTGACTCCACGGCTCAAGCAGCCGGCCCCGGCACCTCGGCCGCGACGTTCCTGAGCCTGGGCTTCGGCGCGAGGCCGCTCGCCCTGGGCGAATCCTTCGTGGCCCTGGCCGACGACGCCTCGGCCCTGCACTACAACCCAGCCGGGCTCTCCCTCCCCCAGCCGGCCTCGCCGCAGGGACGGCGTCCCTACGAGCTTCTGCTCTCCCACTCACTGCACATCCAGGACATCCGCCTCACACAGATGGGCTTCATGCGCAGGCCCTTCGGCTTGAGCGTGACGCACCTGAGCTTGAGGGGCATCGAGCGCAGGACCTCGGAGACGGCTGAGCCTGATGGGAGCTTCGGGGCGTCGGACCTGGCGGTGGGGTTGAGCTACGGCCGGAGGGTGGGGAAGGTGGGGGTGGGGGGGACCGTGAAGTTCGTCCAGCAGAGGATCGGCGAGTACTCGGCCTCGGCCTACGCACTGGACATCGGGGCCCTCTACCGGCTCAAGAGCGCTCCGGTGACGCTGGGGGCCGGGCTCGGGAACTTGGGGACCAAGGTGAAGTTCATCGAGGAGGGCTATCCCCTGCCGATGACGGCGCGCCTGGGCGCGAGCGTGGGTCAGACGAAGAGCTTCCCGCACGCGTTGAGCTTCGAGGTGGACCTGCCGCGCGACAACGCTCCGGTGTTCCGGGTGGGGGTGGAGTACCTGGGATTCGGGCCGTTCGCGATGCGGGCGGGATACCGGAGCGCGTCGGGGGCGCAGAGGGACGCGGTGCTTGGAAAGGCGCTTGGGAGCACGGCGTCGGGGCTCTCTGAGTTCTATGGGATGTTCATGGGGGCCGGGTTCCGGTCTAAAGCGCTGGATTTCGACTACACGCTGCTGCCGTACGGGGAGCTTGGAAACGCGCACCG
>JACRDO010000143.1 GCA_016212885.1 Elusimicrobiota bacterium
CATCGCTGAGGCGGGCTTGGCGGTGGATGAGGCTGGGAGCCCGCAGATCCTCTACCGGAACACGCAGACAGGCGAGCTCAAGGTTGCGAAGAAGGCGGGCGTCTGGAGCGCGAGCGTGATCGAGACCGGGAACTTCGTCCTGGGGAGCCTGGCGGTGGACGCGGAGGGCCGGGCGCACGCCGCGTACTACGACGCAACGAGCAAGGCGCTGAAGTACTCGAGCTGGACCGGGACAGGATGGAACATCACGACGGTGGATAATGCGGGCGATGTCGGGAGGTTCGCGAGCCTGGCCTTGGACGGCGCACAGCAGGCGCATATCTCGTACTACGACTCGACGAACGGGGACTTGAAGTACGCGAGCCGGACCCTGAGCGGGTGGAGCGTACAGAGTGTGGATGGGGCAGGGGCCGTGGACGTTGGGAGCATGACGGCTTTGGCGTTGGATGGGTGGGGCAGGGCGCATATCGCGTACGTGGACGCGTCGAGCTGGGACGTGAAGTACGCGAGCTGGACCGGCAGCGCTTGGAGCATCGGCTCGATCGAGGCCGCTGGCTCGTTCGGGAACGCGGGGGCCATCGCGCTGGACGGGAGCGGCCAGGCCCAGGTCCTCTACCAGGACCTGGCGAACAAGGATTTGAAGCTGGGGCAGTGGGATGGGCTGGCCTGGAGCACGATGACGGTGGATTCGGCCGGGGATAAGGGGGAGAGCTCGAGCTTGGCCTTAGACGGGTTCGGGGCCGTGGCGCTGGCGTACTACGACGGGACGAATGGGGACTTGAAGGCGGGGGCGTGGAACGCGGGCCTGAGCGCGCCGATCGGGGGCGATGGCCGCAGCCGGGCCCAGGGCCCGAGCGGCTTGAGCGGGCTAGCGGCGTCGTCTAGCGCGATCCAGTGGTCGTGGACCGATAATTCGACCAATGAACTTGGGTTTAAGCTCTACGGCGCGCCAAGCTCGACCGGGCCGTTTGCGCTGATAGCGGGCACGGGGACAATCTCCGCGGCCGCAGGCAGCGGATTCCTGAAGACCTACACCGAAACCGGCTTGATGGATGGAGGCACGTACTACCGCTACGTGGTGGCTGTGGGCAGCGGCGGCGCGGCCGCGTCGAAGGGCGCGTTGGCGTATCCCTTCCTCACCACGGATAAGTCATCGCCCACGATCACTGTGAACCTGACAGGCGATGACTTGTGGCGGCGCGCGAACACCGGGACATACGACGTGGACTTCGCGGACCTGGGAGGGAGCGGGCTGGCCAGGTTCGCGGTGCGGATCTCCACGCAGGCTGGGGATGCCTGGACAAGCTTAAGCGCCTCAACGGACGTGGCGGTGGGCATCGGCTCCGATACGTACACGACGGAGTGGAAGCTGGCGGACCCGGTGTTTGACGGCCTGAAGGGCGGGGCAGTGAGCTACGTCTCCCTGCGCGCGTGGGACGGCGTTGGGAACTATGCCACGCGCCTGGACGCGTTCTACGTGAGGAAGGATACGGCGCCGCCGGTTGTGGCGGACAACCAAGTCGGAGACGATACGCTTAGGACCTCGTCCGGCACCCGCTACGACGTGGACGCGTTCGATACGGGAGGGGGCTTGGCAAGGGTGCAGTACAGCGCGAGCCTCTTGAAGGACAGCGCAAATGAGTCGGTGATTGGGTGGACGGACATCGCGTTGCCTGGCGGGGCCACGTACTACGTGAGCGATTGGGAGGTCGGCTTTGCGTCGCTGATATCGAACTCGACGAACTACATCTCGGTGCGCGCGATCGACATGGCGGGGTCCACGACGACGGCCGTGGATGCGTTCTACGTGCTCAAGGACACCGCGGGGCCGCGCTTGGCCTTCAGCGCGCCCGCGCCCGGGGGATGGAGGTCTGAGCTTTCAACGATATCGGGCACAGCCGCGGATGCGGGCGAGATCAAGGGAGTGGAGCTCAAGCTCCAGGAGAACTCGAGCGGGCTCTATTGGGACGGGGCCGCGTTCGCGTCCTCTGTGGAGAAGTGGTTCACCGCGCTTGGGACCGCGGCCTGGAGCTTCGCTCCTGGGGCGCCGTGGACGAACGGGAACGCGTACCGGGTGGTGGCCCGCTCATCGGACAGCCTGGGCAATTACTCCGTCCCGTACGCCACCGCGGACTTCACCTTCGATTCCGCGGCGCCCGCGGCCGGGGTCACCGCGCCCCTGCCGGATTCGACGATATCGTCCCTGCCGGTCATATCCGGAACCGCGGCGGACCTGGGCGGGGCGGCTGCCGGGGTCGCGGCCGTGGAGGTTCGCTTGAAGCGCGAGAGCGACGGGCTGTGGTGGAATTTCGTCACTGAGGGCTGGTCCGCGGCGGTTGTGTCGACTTCGGCTTCGGGGACCAATCCCTGGTCATTGCCGACCACGGAGCTTCTGCGCGCGAACCTGGCGCACGGCGCGAGCTACTTCATCGCGGTGAAGGCGATGGACGGAGCCGTGCCGGCCAACGCCGGGAACTTCTCGCAGGGAGCGACGTTCTACTTCAGCGATACGGCCCCGCCGGCCGCGATCACGAACCTCTCGGCGCTCACGGGCCCCTCCCCGGGGACCATGGAGCTGAGCTGGACCGCGCCGGGCGACGACGGGGCGAGCGGCATAATCCTGCTCGGGGAGTACCGCATCCACTACTCGACGGACCCGGGGGCCTCGTTCAGCACGTCCTCGGCGCAGGTGGCATTCTCGACCGCGTCGGTGCGGCCGGGGAGCAGGCACGGCCGCCTGGTCAGCGGGCTGCTCTCCGGCGCCACCTACTACATGCGGGCCTTCCTGGCCGACGACGCGGGGAACTGGTCTTCGCTCTCGAACGGGGCCACGGCGATGCCGGGGTACAATCCGTTCAACCAGATCACCGGGCATGTGATGAAGTCCTCAAGCGAGCCCATCACAGCCGTCCTGGTGGAGTGTTTCGACGCGGCCGATACCCTGCTGGCCTCGACCTTCACGGTGCAGGGCGGCAGCTTCACCCTGACCAATATCTCGTCCGGGACGTACAAGATCCAAGCCAGTTGGACCGTAGGCGAGATCACGAGCTCGGTCTGGCAGGACAACATCGCCATGGGCTCCTACGACGTGGACTTCATGCTGGAGATCAGCTACAGCCTGGGGACCCTGACTGGGCAGATGCTCTCGATGCCGGCCTCAGGGGCGCGGTCCGCTTCCACGTTCCAGGCGCGCGCCTCGGCGCAGAGCTACGCGCAGAGCGAGGTGGAGCTCTACGTTCGCGGCCGGCGCGCCTTGAGCGTGCCGGTGGGCCCGAGCGGGCGCTGGACCATCTCGAACCTGCTGCCGGGCCGCTACGGGGTGCGGGCGTTCAACGGGTACGAGTACACGGACATCCAGGAAGTGGAGGTCGGGGAAGGGGAGACGAAAGATGTCGGGTTCATCATGGACCCCCTGCCGGAGGCCCAGGTGTACGCGTACCCGAACCCGGCCAGGAGCGCCGCGGTGATCCGGTTCTATTCGCCGCTCTGGCCCCTGGAGGCGCAGGTGGCGATATTCGATATCGCGGGGGTGCTGGTGCGTGAGATTCCTGGGAGCGAGCTGGTGTCGACCGCGCCCGGGGTGTACCATGCGCAGTGGGACTTAAAGAACATGCGCGGGGAGAGCGCGGCGTCGGGAGTGTATTTGTTCATGGTGAAGGTGAAGGGCGGGCCCGAGCGCCAGAGCGCGAAGGCCGTCAAGAAGCTGGCGGTGGTCAAGTAATGGGGTCAGGTCTGGACATTGGACACTTGGGCGGCCTTTCCAAGGATGCTTATGGCCGACTTTAAACGCTGGAAAAGGAAGAACGCCGGAACTGCGGGCGGCAAGGCGGAAATCGCCGCGGCTGGCGAGGCCGGTGAACGTCTAAACCTCTCAATGGACCGGGACGATCTTGGGCATGGCCTAGGCCGCAATGCCCACGTCCATCTTTTCAAGGACCACGGGGTCGGGAGGAGTCCAGCCGCCATGCGGGGCGCCCTTCAAAAAGCCCGCTTCTTCCAAGACCGCCTCCAAAGTCCCCATCCGGCGGCATTCTTCCAGGAAAAGGCTGACGGCCTCATGAATGCTCTTCTCCGCCTTTTCTTTGGTGGCGCCGAAACTAGACACGTTCAGTTCGGGGCAGATCGCGACGAATTGACGGCCTTCCTTGAAAATCTCAACTCGAAAGGTGATCTTGCGGAGCATGGATTTGCCTCCTTCTTCCCGCCTTGCAACAGTATAACAGCGTCCGCCGGGGGTGTCAATTCCGCTTGGCGCAGGGAAGTTGTGCGCTTGTCTCCATATGACAAGACTTCAACGGCTGAGAGGCCGCATCAGGCGTGCCGCGCCAGAAATTGCTCGGCGCGCAGAATCCTAAAGGGGAGGTGGTGCAGCGTCAGGAAGTGCCGATTCTCGGAGATCAGATATTGCGCCCCCGTCCATTCGGCGTATGCGCCGACGAAGGCGTCGCCGCGCTTGAGGCGCAGCGCTTCGTACCTGGCTCCCATCTCGAAAGGAATCCGCCAGTCTTCATCCACGGCCACGCCTAACGCCTCAAGAAAATCCCAAAAATCCCCAAAGCTCCTGGGAGCGATGTTCCGGCGGACTTCTTCCACGATGGTCCGGGAGATTTTGAGTTCGTATTTCCGGGGACGGGCGGCTATTTCACCGAGGAGGGCTTGGCAGGACGCTTTACGTTCGTGGCCGTACGCGAAGATGAACTCGTTGGTGTCAAGGACGAGCTGCAAGTTTCTCGCTCCAAATCTCTTCCCTCGTCTTTTTGATGGCGCGGATGATCTCTCCTTCCGTCATCCCTTCGAAGCGATCCCCCAGGCCTTCCTTGAGAAGCTTGCGATGCAGCGCAACAGCCTTGGCTGGATCGGCTCGTTTTCCAGCCCCCTTGCCGCGGATGGTCTTGGTCATGGCGATCGTCTTCGGTATCCAGTGTACCAGCTTTCCTTATTTTTGTCCATAGCTAGTCGGACGCCGGGGCGGGGCGGCCTTTCCAAGGATGCTTATGGCCGACTTTAAACGCTGGAAAAGGAAGAACGCCGGGGTCGGGCGCCTCATCTGCAAGCCATGGAAGGCCAATCATGCCAAGGAGAAGAGGCCCGCCAAGGAGCGGGCGTTGAGGGATGATGCGATGTCGGAAGAATTGATGCGGGAGATTCTGTAATGGAGCGGGGCGAAGCCTGGTCAAAACTCCAGGAAGCCTTTGCTTCCCGCGGGATTCAGGGTCAGCGTGGACTTGGCGAGGAAGCCGTCGAAGCCCAAAAGGAGGGGCACGCGCGTCTCGCCGCTGAGGTAGGCTTTGAAACGGATCTGGCGGGAAACCCGGGAAGAATCCACCAAGCATGCGCTGATTTCCGCGCATTGAACGGGCAAGGAAGCCCCAGGGACGACGCCCGATATGTCGTGATCAAACAGGATCTTCCTTTCGACCTGATTCCAAATCTGGGCGGGCAATATGCTCAGAGGCGCTCCTGTGTCGACGATCGCCTCATAAGGTCGGGTCCATCCCGCCGGCGTCTTGAAGGAGGCCATAGCCAGGACGCGCCAAAGCCAGACCTCGAAGCCCTTGTCGAAGAGAGCGATGTCGAGCGTTTTGCGGAATTGAAGGCTTATCCGGTCAGTAGACGTGGGATGCATC
>JACRDO010000145.1 GCA_016212885.1 Elusimicrobiota bacterium
AGGAAGCGGGCCAGTTCGGCATCCGAGCCCCGACCGCAGCCTTCTGCGATGTTGGTGGGAATGGACACCGCGCACCGCCGAATCTGGCGCGTCAGCTCGTAGCGTTCCTCGGCTGGGAAGTCCTTCGTCTTGTGGTAGACCCCCAGGGCCAGGGCGTGCGCCTTCTCCCACTTCAACTTATATGAGGACTCGGTATGTCCGCGGTGGCGTAGTGGCTGGGGCCTCCAAGAGCCCAACTATGCCCAGGTCGCAGCACTAGGGGGCCACGTCCTCGGAGGGCAGCCTTCTCCTTACCCGGAGAGGGCCGACGGGGGTTAGAAGGCCCAGCTCCCGTTGGGCCGTCTGCGTGAGGCCTGCTGGGCCCTCCGCACCTGGGGTCTCCCCTGCCTCCACATTATCCTCATAGTGTCATGAGACGAGCGCTCTCCCTGTTTCTCGCTCTCTCCATCCTGCTCGAGGCTCCGGCTTACGCGCAGGTGGCTCGCGTCGTCGCCGCTCCCTCCGGGCAGACCGCCCTGCCTCCGACTGTCCCGATCGCCGCGGCGTCGCCGGAGCTCTCTCTGGGCCTGCAGAACCTGAATCTGGCCTTGACGCCTTCGGCGCTCCCCGCCGCTCCCCAAGCCTCCGCTTTCGCTCTTCACAGCGCCATCGCCCATCCAGCCGCTCCAATAACAGGCGATATCCAAGTCCAGACCCCTGATGTTCCGTCGGCTTCCCCCGCGCTTCTGGCCCTGCCGGCCTCCCAAATCAAGCGGGAAACCCCAGTCGACGTCCACGCGGCGGATGTCCCGACCTCCCCGGCGATCCGGCAGGAAGCCGGCCCGCGCGCCGGCCTTCGGGGCATGCTCGCATCGGCCGCGGCTGCGCTCGCCCAGAACCCCGTCGCCCGCAGGATCTTCCCGGGCCTGGGCCGGCTCGGCTCAGCGGGCGGCTCTCTCCGCAAGGAGCAGGCCCTCGAGGAGCAGGCCGCGAAAGCCGCACGCCTCTTCGACCTCAAGGCGTTCGGGACGAATGCCCCGGCCGCTGGGACGGTCGAGCCGCGCGCCGATACGATGGGCGGCGGACCCAAGGGCGCGACCCAGCCCGCGCGCCGCGTCCGCTTCAACGGAAAGGAAGTTCCCGCCGTCGTCTTCCGGCCGGACACCGAGCTGGAGCCCCTGCTGGTGAAAGCCATCGACGCGGCGAAGACCTCCGTCCATGTCGCCATGGCCGAATTCCGCATGCACGGCGTCCTCCGCGCCCTCCGCCGGGCCCGCGAGCGGGGCGTGCAGGTACATATCCTCGTGGACATGAGCGCCTCCTTCCCCACCAAATTCGGCCATCCGAACTGGCCCGCCCGCCGCGACGTCGAGCTGCAGCTCCTGCTCAACGAGGGCTTCGACGCGGCGGTCCTCAACGGGCTCGGAGTTTACGGCCTCCAGCACAACCGCTTCGCCGTCATCGACGGCGAGTTCGCGGCGTTCGGCTCCGCCCGCTGGGTGCCTGACGAGAACCTCAATGCATACGACACCGCTCAGTTCTCAGACGACCCGCACCGGGCGCAAGGCCTGCTGCGCTTCTGGGACTACCTGCGCTCGCTCGCCGAGCCGTTCGCCACGGCGCGGGAGCGCTCCTGGCCCAAAACGGTCCCCGCTCCCCCTCAGGACGACGCCCTGCCTGTCCGGTTCAACGCCCTGAGCCTGCCAGCCTGGTTCTTCTCGCCGGGGGGCTCCGCCGAGGATTGGATCGTCAAAGCCATCGACGCGGCCCGGGAGAGCCTCGACGTCGCGATGTTCACCTACCGCTCCACGCGCGTCGCACAGGCCCTCCTGAGGGCCGCGCAGCGCGGCGTGGGTGTCCGCGTGCTCTTCGACCGCTCCCAGGCCGGCCGCGACTACATGAAGTCCTACGCGCAGTGGCTGGCCTTCCACAACATCCCCGTCAAGCTGCTCTCCGGGCCCAACGCCGCGGCTGCGAACTCCGGCCGCAGGTCTTTCTCCTCTCGGCCGTCCTCGCAGGCGATCTTGAAAGCCGGAGAGGGCGGCCGCCACGGGAACCAGTTCCTCGTCGCGGACGGGGCGCTGCTTCAGACCGGCTCGATGAACTGGACGAAGAACGCCTTCCTGATGAGCTTTGAGAACGGGCACTTCCTCACGGAGGACAAGGACGTGGAGGTCTTCTCGGACTACTTCGACGGCCTCTTCAGGAGCCGCAAGGCGCAGCGCCTGCTTCCGCCAAAAGCCGAGCCCGCCTTGCCCTCTGACGACGACCTCATCAAGGAACTCCAAGCCGAGCGGCCGCCGCTGCCCAAGATCCCCACCTTCCCGAACCTGCCGGCCGTCCCGGAGGCGCTCTTCAACGGCCGGTCCTTCCCAGCCGCGGCGGCCCGGCCGCAGACGCCGATCGAGCCCCTGCTGGTCAAAGCCATCGACGCGACGAAGAAGACCCTGCGCATCGCGCTCTACGAGTTCAATCTGCAGGACGTCCTCAACGCGCTGAGGCGGGCGAAGGCCCGCGGGGTCGACATCCGGATCATCCTCGACTATTCCCACGTCTACCCGGGCGGCAGGGACTCCGGCCTCGCCAAGCCCCAGCGCAAGCCCCAGATCCAAGCCCTGATCGACGAGGGCTTCGACGTGGTCTCGCTGCGCGGGACCGGCAAGTCGGGCATCATGCACAACAAGTTCGCTATATTCGACGGCGGCCTGGTCGAGTTCGGCTCCTACAACTGGTCGGACACGGCCGAGCACAACCATTTCGAGAACGTGATCTTCACCGACGAGCGCGAGAGAATAGTCTACTATGAGAAGTTCTGGGATTGGATGCGCTCGCTCGCCCAGCCGATCGAGAAGGCGGAAGGCTTCGACTGGGAAAGCTCCGCTCCGGGCGAGCCGCCCGCCGACCCCGACGCGCCGATCGAGCTCAACGGCCAGAGGTTTCCGCGCCAGATTTTCTCCCCGCGCGGGGAGATCCTGGACGCGCTCCTTCGCGCGATCCACGCGGCCAAGGCGACCATCGAGATCGCCATGTTCACCTTCTACTCCCAGCCGATCGCGGACGCCCTTCTGCAGATGAAGGAGCGCGGGGTGCGCGTCCGCATCGTGCTCGACGCGTCCCAGTCGACGAACATGAAGCTCGACGAGTGGTTCGCGTTCCACGGCTTCGATGTCAAGCTCCTTGCCGGGCCGGACCCGCACGCGCCCTGGATATTCGAGAAGAACCACAACAAATTCATGATCGTGGACGGGAAGCTCGTCGAGACGGGCTCCTACAACTTCACCGACAACGCCGAGAACAACAACTTCGAGAACGTGAACTTCATCGCTGACGCGGCCCGCGTCGCCTTCTTCACGGCCTTCTTCCAGATGCTCCATGACCTGGGCTGGAAGCCCTCCAGGCCCAAAGAGCCGCCCTCCGCCGCTTTGCCGGACACGAGCTCCCCCGAACAGGCATACTGAACGGCGAGCCTCCCGGCGAGCCTGCTGCGGATCTCCTCCCCGTCCCCGCTCAGGCAGGCCTCGACGAGCGCGGCCAGGGCGCTCCTTCTGGCCGGCTCCACGGTCGAATATATGGACGCAATCAAGCGCTCCAGGGCCAGGGCCGCGCAAGCCCTGGCCGTTTCCAACGGGCCCACCCCGTTGAGACGGACCGCGAACTCCGAGGCGCCGTAGCGGACCGCGTAATCCGAGACCACGCCGACGCAGGCGAGGCGGTAGAGCGCCAATTCGATCAGCGGCTGGTGCTGGAAGGGCATCCTCAGCCTGCGGATGCAGGGCTTCTCGCCCACCCTCAGCCGGTCGAAGACCTCCAAGGCGTCCTCCAGCTCCCGGCGCGGGCCGCGGAACGAGGCCAGGTGCATGGAGAGAGCGCGTGTGACGTCGTCCCTTCGCCCGCGGGGCAAAGCTTCGATCTCGGCGAGCACGCGCGCATGGGGCGTGCGCGGGTCCAGCAGGCGGCGCGCACGGCGGATGTCCAGGATGGAGGAGAGCACCCAGCAGTCAGCTGGCCTGCCGTCCCGCCCGGCTCGGCCGGCTTCCTGCCAGAGCGCCTCGAGCGAGGAAGGCAGGCCTAGGTGCGCTGTCGCGCGGATATCCGGCTTGTCGATCCCGAGGCCGAACGCTTTGGTGGCCACGAGCAGCCCCGCGGAATCCTCCCGGAAGCGCTCAGCCGCCTCGCGCTTGAGCTCGCGCCAGCGGCGCTCATCCTCTCCGCGCGGGGGCTTGCCGTGATAGACTCCGGGGGCGAGGCCCTCGGCGCGCAGGGCAGAGGCCACCCCCTGGGCCCCGAACTCGCCCTCGACATGGGGGCAGAAGACGAGCGCGCTGGAGCGCCCCGCGGTTGCGCGCAGGACCTCCAGGAGCCGTTCCGTCTTCCTGCCGCAGGGGCAATCTACGATCCGGAACCTCAGTTCCGGACGCCCCTGACCGAGAGGGGGAGAGATGACCGCCTCCGCGGCCAGCCCCAGCAGCCGCCGCATATCCTCCAGCGTGCCGGCGCAGGCCGTGCCGGTCAGCGCCGCCAAAGGAGGCCTGCCCAATGCCCCCGGAGCGGGTCCGAGCGCTCCGGGGACTGCGCGAGCGGAGAACGGCCTGCCCGCCGCCTTCAGGGCTCCGTTGACCCGAAGATAGGCGGTCCGGAAATCGTGCCCCCATTCAGAGACGCAGTGCGCCTCGTCGACAACGGCGAGGCCGATCCCCGGCCCCGCCGCGGCCAGCCTCATG
The DNA here is from genome assembly GCA_016212885.1 of Elusimicrobiota bacterium. GTDB lineage: Bacteria > Elusimicrobiota > Elusimicrobia > UBA1565 > UBA1565 > UBA9639. The sequence continues at coordinate 4,701 of JACRDO010000145.1, forward strand.
GCCCGGCGGAATTCCGGCGTCTGGAGCCGCTCGGGTGAAACGTAGAAGAAGCTGGTCTCCCCGCGGATGAGGCGCGCCAGGGCCCGGCCGCGCCCAGCCGCCTCTTCCATCTCGCTGGTCAAAGCCGCGGCTCGGTCCACCCCGGCCCTGGAAAGGCTCCCCAGCTGGTCCCCGATGAGGGCAAGCGTGGGCTCCACGATGAGGCAGACCCCGGGGAGCAGCATCCCGGTCAGCTGGTAGATCAGCGACTTGCCCGCCCCGGTCGGAAGCAGGACCAGGGCGTCCCGGCCCTCGAGCAGCCGGGAGACGGCCTCGCGCTGACCGGGCCGGAAGCCGGGCTTGCCGAAGATGAGGGCCAGGAAGTACTCCAGGTCCGCCCCGGAAGCCTGCGGGAGCGGGCCGGGCCGCACGGGCGCGGGCGCGTAGCCGCGCGGCGGGTCGGGGTCCAGGATCGCGACGGGCAGCTCCGGCCAAGTCTCCTCGCAGACCGCCACGCCGTAAAGGCCGCAAAGGCGCGAAAGCGTCGCCGAGAGCGCTTGCAGGGACTGCTGCGCCGCCTCTGCTGCCGCCTCCCGGCTCATCTGCCCCTGCCTGGGTGAGCCCCACGCCCGCCACCGCGGCAGGGAGGCGAGCGGCAGGCCTCCGAGGTCCGCGGAGGCGAGCAGGGCCAGCTGCAGCCTCCGTGCGCGGGACGGCCTGCGTGAGCGCACAAGGATCTTATGGGCCACGGCGATGACGCAACGTTCGTCCCAGGGGCGCATATTCCTCCACTAGATAATACGAGCCCTTGCGGAAAAAGTTCCCTGGGGTTATACTTAGGGTGCAGCAACTTAGGCCCCTGGTCCCATTTTCCATAAATAGGTCCAAAGGGTTTGGATGTCCCGGGGCTTTGGGCTTGTCCGGCTATGGGAATGACTGCGATGGTCATTGCGCGAAAAGCCCTCATAAGCAGCGCGCTGCTTCTATGCGCCGCGCTGATCCCCTGCGCGCAGGCCGCCATGGACGGCAGGGGCCTCGGCTCCCTCTTCGACGGCAGCGGGCCGGCGGTCCCGGACATCCAGGCCTCGGCCGTCGATGCGCCGGCCCTCCCGTCGGGCTCGGAGGTCTCCGAAACCTCTCTTCCGCCGGTCGCCTTCACGAGCGACTCTCCCATCTCTCCCCTGCTCGTCCGGGCGATCGACGGCGCGCGGATGAGCCTGCAGCTCCTCCTCTACGACTTCAACCTGCCGGATGTGCTTTCGGCCATCCAGCGGGCGCGCGAGCGCAGGGTGGCGATCCAGGTCGTTCTGGACGAAGGCCACGCCTTCCCGTCGAAGCCGGGCTGGAGTCCATCACCGCAGATCCAGGACCTCCTCGGCGACTCGGGCATCGAAGTCCGGGTCCTGCGCGGCCTCGCGAACTACGGCACCCTGCACAACAAGATCGGCATCTTCGACCAGCGCAGCGTCGAGTTCGGCTCCTTCAACTGGACGAAATCGGCCGACACCAAGAACTACGAGAACGCTCTCTTCACGACCGACCCCAAGCGCGTGGCCCTCTACCGGCGCTATTGGGACTGGGTCTGGTCCAACGCCCAGCCCGCGGATGGGCCCCACGGCGCCCCCAGCCTCTCGGCCGGCCCGCCGCAGGCCGAGGACAAGCCGGTCGGCTTCAACGGCGCCTCGGTCCCGCCGGCCGCCTTCTCGCCGGGCGGCGGCACGCTGGACATGATCCTGGAAGCCATACGCTCAAGCCGCGCCTCCATCGACATCGCCATGTTCAGCTTCACCCAGCAGGAGGTCGCCGACGCGCTCCTGGAGCAAAAGCAGAACGGCGTGCGCGTGCGGCTCGTCGTGGACAAGAGCCAGTCGCGCAGCTCGCCGGCGGTCCACAACTTCCTGCGCAGCAACGGCTTCGAGCTGCGCGTGTGCAGCGGCAAGGGGGACATGGGCGTCATGCACAACAAGTACGCGGTCTTTGACGGCGCCCTGCTTGAGACCGGCTCCTACAACTGGACGAAGAACGCCGAGAGCAACAACTTTGAGAACGCCGATTTCTCCGACGAGTCCTCGCTGGTCGGCGCCTTCGCGAAAAACTTCGAGGCCCTCTGGGACATCGCCAAGCCCGACGACGGCGGGCCGGCTCCGCCGGGCGGCTCCTCCTCGTCGAAATCCGGCCGTTCGAGGTAGGCTCCAAACGCCATGACAAAGGCCGGCCTGAGGCTCCGGATCAGCCTCACCAACGCCGAGGGCGAGCCCTTCATGGGCATCGGGCTCATCTGGCTGCTCGAAAGGATCAGGAGGCTGAAGTCGATCAAATTGGCGGCCAAGGACATGGGCATGTCCTGCATGAAGGCCCACGGCATCCTCCGGCGCCTGGAGGAGAACCTCGGACGCCGGCTCCTCATCCGCAGGAAGGGCGGCTATGACCGCGGCGGCGCGGAACTCACCCCTTTCGCGGAGGAATTCCTCGCGGATTTCAATAAGCGCCAAAGCCGGGTCGAATCCTGCGCCCGCAGGGAATTCACGGGGCTGCTGAAAGGGCTGGGGCGCTGACTCTGTTCTTTTTTTTGCGCTCCCGATATACTAACCTTTATATATCGGCGGCTCTCCTGGATGAACTTCGCCTCCGGCGCCCTCGCGCTCAACCTCATCTTCCAGCCCAACGGCTTCTATGAGAAGAACCCTTTCGGCCTCGGAACCCTGGGCGTTCCGGCCGAGCGCTCTTCGCCGGCGCGGGGCCGGAGCGTCTCGCTGGACAAGGAGAGCTTCGAGCTGCGGGAGGTCCGGGACGTCGCCGACGCCCTGAGGGATGTCCCTGGCGCGAGCTTCTCCGTCGGAGCGCGCAACGAGAAGCAGCTCTATCTGCGGGGCTTCGAGCCTCGGCAGGTGGCGGTCTTGTACGACGGGATTCCCATCTACGTCCCCTACGACGGGTACGTGGACCTGGGGAAGCTCCCGGTCGCCAACGTGTCCGGGATCGAGGTCCTCGACGGCGCGGACTCGGTCCTCTACGGCCCCAACTCCATGGGAGGCGCGCTCAACATCGTCGTCCGCGAGTGGCGCAAGAATACCTTCTACCTGCTTGGCGACACGAAGCTCGCGGAAGGGGCATCGACGAGGGCCCGCCTGTTCTTCGACAGATACGTCAACATCGTGGACGCCTATGACGACCAGGACTATTCGAGGCAGAGAAGGAACTCCTCGTTCCACAGCACCTACGATGACTTCAGCTTCGGAGGGTCCCTGAAGGCCGATGTGAGACGCGTCCCGAAGAACGATCTGAGCTTCTCATTCTGGCCCTGGCCCAGAAGACCCGGTTCCCGACCCTGAAGGAGCTCTATTCCGGGTACCTCGACACGAACATCCCGAACCCGGAGCTGAGCGACGAGCGCGCGGTCCTATACGAAGCTGGGCTGGCGCAGTCGAACCTCCCCCTGGGCTTCGAAGCGGACGTGGCCGTCTTCTATTCGGACTTGAAGAACCTCATCGTGAACAGGCCTGCCGCCGGAGGGAGGAAGCAGTGCCAGAACGTCGGCAGAGCCCAGTACCTGGGGGCTGAACTGAGGGCGAATTCCGACCGCGCGAAGCCCCTCTCCATGGACATCAGCTACGCCTATCTCGACGCGAGGGATAGGTCTGCGGACCGCACAAGCGGCCGTTTGCCGGACCGGCCGACGCACAAGCTCCGCTGGGGCGGCCTGGCGCGCTTGTGGAGATTGTCCTTGTCTTTGGACGCCCAGGTGGATTCCGGCAGAGCCTATCAGGACTCCGACACCCTGGCCTGGGGGACCCTCAGGGATTTCTGGACCGTGGACGCCAAGCTGACCTGGGCCGTCATCGACGGCCTTTGCGCGGATGTCGGCGTGAGGAACCTCTTCGACGAGAGCTGGGAGACGGCCTTTGGCTATCCGCAGGAAGGGCGGGCCGCGTTCGCCCGATTGAAGTACTGGTTCTAAAGCCGCTACTCCACGACCGCGGGCTCGAGCTCCAGGCGCACGCCGAATTTATCGAGGACCTTCGCCTGGATGTCCCGCGCCAGGGCGAGAAGCTCTCTCGTCGTGCCGCCGCGGTTGACCAGGGCCAAGGCATGGTTGGCCGAGATCCCCACTCCCCCCCTGCGATAGCCCTTCTCGAATCCGGCCCGCTCCACGAGCCAAGCCGCCGCAACCTTCACGCCCTCAGGGACGATGAAGGCCGGGACCGACGCCTCTCCCCCCATGCTTCTCCAGCGCCTTTCGAGGCCCTCGAAGCTTTCCCGCGGCAGGACCGGGTTCATGAAGAACGAGCCGACGGAGACCGACTCCGGGTCCGCGGGGTCTACGACCATGGATTTCTTCCTGCGAAGCGCCAGGACAGCCTCCCTGACCGCCTTCAGATCCGCGGCGCCTGAAGACGCCAGGGATGCCGCCAACTCGGCGTGGCGGACCTCCGGCCGGCCGCCCTTGCGCAGGCGAAACGCAACCTGGGTGACGACATAGCGGCCCAAGTCATCGGATTTAAAGCGGCTCTGCCGGTAGCCGAACCGGCACTCTTTGCCTGCGAATTCCGCCTCTTCGAGGGTCCGCAGGTCGAGGACTTTCACGGTTCGAATGGTCTCGGCGGCTTCCTGCCCATAGGCCCCGACGTTCTGGATTGGAACCGCGCCCACGGCGCCTGGAATGCCGGAAAGGCATTCGATGCCTGAAAGCCCTTTCTCCACGCAAAGCCGCACAAGCATGTCCAAGTTCTCGCCGGCCCCGGCCTGAACCTCGGCCCATGCGCCGGTTTCCTGGAAGGAAAGGTCTTTGAGGGCGGCCTTCAGGACCACCCCGTCGAACCCCGCGTCCGCGAAAAGGATATTGCTCCCGCGGCCGAGGACTTGGACGCGCAGGCCCTGCGTTCGGGCCCAAAGCAGACACCGGCGGATCTCCTCCAGTGTCCGGCATTCTGCGAAGAAGCGCGACGGGCCGCCGAGCCGGATCGTGGTGTGTTCGGCGAGGGAAACGCCCTCGAGGCAGGGGAACGGGAAACCGTTCACTCAAGTCGGGGTCGGCGGCTCCAGCGCCTCAGCCCCGGAGGGGACCGCCTGAGGTTCGGGGGCCGGGAAGTAGAGCCTGTCCACGTACTCCTTGACCATGCGGTTCGCGCAGAAGAGCGGGGCCGAGGAGGCGACGGCCTCCTTCATGATCCGGACCCAGCCCACGGGCACGTCGTTGGGCGCGCGGTCGAAGAAGAGCGGCACGATCTTCTCCTCAAGCAGGTCGTAGAGGGCCTTCGCGTCGACCTCGTCGTGCTTTTCGGGCGGCAGATCCGAGGCCTCCGGCGGGGCCCAGCCGTTCTCCCGGTTGTAGCCCTCCTCCCACCAGCCGTCCAGCACGCTGAGGCTCGGGACACCGTTGACCGCGGCCTTCTGGCCGCTGGTTCCGCAGGCCTCCATGGGGAAGAGCGGGTTGTTCAGCCACAGATCGCAGCCCTGCACGAAATAGCGGGCCTTGTGCATATCGTAATCCTCGATGAAGGCGATGTGTCCGCCGAAGCCGACGTCGCGCGCGAGCTGGTAGACTTGCTGGATGATCCGCTTGCCGTTTTCGTCGGCCGGGTGCGCCTTGCCGGCGAAGAGTATCTGGACCGGCCGCCAGGGGTCCATTAGGGTCTTTTTGAGCCGCTCTATGTCCCGGAATATCAGCGTCGCGCGCTTATAGCCGGCGAAGCGGCGGGCGAAGCCGATGGTGAGCGCCTCCGGGTCCAGCAGCGCCCCCCCGGCGATCACCTGGGTCGCGTCGATGCGGTCGCGCATCCAGCGCTCGCGGATGGACTGCCGGACGAGGTTGATGAGCTCGCGCTTGGCGCGCATGTGGATGTTCCAGAACTCCTCGTCGGGGATATGATGGACCTTCCTCCAGAACAGCCGGTCGTCCTGGCGCTCGCGCCACTCCTTGCCCAGATGATGGTCGTACATGCTTGCGACCGTCTGCTTCACCCAGGTGGCGAGGTGGACCCCGTTCGTCACGTGGGTGATCGGCACGTCGTCGACGGATTTATCGGGCCAGAGCGGCTGCCACATCTGCCGGCAGACCTGGCCGTTGCGCCGGCTCACCCCGTTGCGGCGGCCGGCGAGCCGCAAGGCCAGCGCCGTCATGTTCCAGCCGGAAGCGCCCGGCGTGCGCCCAAGCCGCAAAAACTGGTCCTGGTCCAAACCGAAGGCCTGCCAGTAGCTCCGGAAATACTCGGCAACGAGCTCCTCCGGGAAGACATCGTGGCCGGCCGGCACCGGGGTGTGCGTCGTGAACACGGTCGTCTCCGCGACGGTCTTCCGGGCCTCCTCGAAGGTTTTGCCCTGCTGGATAAGCTCGTAGATGCGCTCGATCATCAGAAACGCGGCGTGGCCTTCGTTGGCGTGGAATATCTGCGCGTCGACGCCGAGCGCCTGAAGTATCCGCACGCCGCCGATGCCGAGCACGATCTCCTGGCGCAGGCGCATGATGCGGTCGCCGCCGTAGAGCCGCCCGGAGATCTCCCTGTCCGCGGCGTCGTTGCCTTCGACGTTCGTGTCCATCAAGAACAGCGGCACGCGCCCGACCTGGACATTCCAGACCCCGATGTGGAGCGGCCAGGTCCCAAGGCTCAGGCGCAAGACGCAGCGAGCGCCGTCCGGCAGGCGGGCGGGCATGACCGGCGATGTGCTCCAGTCGATGAATTCGAAGTAGTTCTGCTGCCAGCCCTCGATGCCGATGCGCTGCTTGACGTAGCCCTGCGGGTACATAAAGCCCACTCCCACAAGCGGAACTCCGAGGTCCGAGGCCGCCTTGCAGTGGTCCCCCGTAAGCACCCCAAGGCCGCCGGAATAGATGGGCAGGGAGTTGTGCACGCCGAACTCGGCGGAAAGATAGGCGACGACCTCCTTGCGGGCGGGATGCGCCGTCTTAAACCACGTCTTCTCCGGCGACATATAGCGGTCGAAGTCTCCGACGACGGCGTCGTACCACTGCAAAAATGTCGGATCCTTCGCGACCGCGTCCAAGCGGCCGGGCCGGCAGAGGGCAAGCAGCTTGACCGGGTTGTGGTTGGTATTGCGCCAGAGCGTGCGGTCGATGTACTTGAAAAGGCCGCGGGCGGCCGGATACCAGCTCCACCAGAGATTGCAGGCGATGTCCTTTAAGCCGGCGATCCTCTGCGGCAGGTAGATGGAGGCGCCCCCGGCCTGCTCGCCCTTCCGCTGCGAGGGCTGGGCGGGATTTCCTCCGGGCGTCTGCGCTGCGCTCTCGGCCATGGTCTGATCTCCTCGATGACGGCGCGCTATGATAGCGAATCTAAGCGAAGCGAGAAAGCGCGGCGGTTATACGAGTGTGTAAATCTCGGGAGCTCTATAATAGAGTTGAAAGCCCCATGAAGACCCAATACAACAAACATAATGTTGATGTGCATATTATTTTCAAAATTATTTTACCTTTTATATTGAGCCATATTTTAGTGGACTTTCGCACTTTTTAGGCATTGAACTGTAGGTTGCAGGAAAACGGTATCTGTCCCCCACGGATCGCCCCAACCCCCTGGGGGTTGGGGCGTTGGGCTAGCCTGACGACGGCGAGCGCTGGAAGAACGGCTGACGTTCCCTGAAGGTTTGCGCCCCGGCCTTATTGGGGCGCAAACCCCGGCGCCGACACTCTGGTCGGCGCCGATCCGTTGTTTCCTGCCGGCGGACTCCCGAGCGCATCTACCGCATAGATCTTCGCCAACTCCGGCTCGGGGCGATTTCAGAAGTTGCTTGCCGGCGGCTCCTTTCTTATGCTAAGCTGTATGCGGCATAACATATAGTTCAAAAGGAGAAACCCAATGGCCCTCGACCAGAAGTCTTCGCAATTCCCACAAGTCCTCCGCGGTTCGTTATACACCCTGCGGCGAAAGTGCGGAAAACCAACCTGCCGATGCAGCGACGGGGAACAGCACGAGACACCTGCTCTCTCCTACAGCCTGCACGGCTCCACCAAGCTGCTGACGCTTCGTCCGCAAGATGTACGCGAAGTGAAGGCAGCGCTGAAGCGATATCGGCAAGCCCTCCAAAACCTGAACCAGAAGGCCCTGGTCGGCATCCGCACGCTCGGGCAACGGATTCGGAGCGAAAAGGCCCACGCCCGCAAGGCGCGGCGGTGAGCGTCCCGCTTGATGTCTGGGATATGTTCGTGGCGGCCTACGCCCCCGCCTTCACACAGCCTTCCTTCGCGCTCTTCCAGGAACTGCTCAACGCCTGGGTCCTCTGCCCGGGGCGACATACCGTCACACGCATGATTCGCATGCTCGACCCCGCGGCCCGGCGAGAACACGATGCCTACCACCGGTTCCTGCGCGTCGGCGCTTGGAGCATGTTCCTGCTGTGGCGCCTGCTTGCGCAGGCGCGGGTGGCCGGCTTGGTGGGGCCGCTGGAGGCCCTGGCCCTGGATGTGGACGATACGCTCTTCCACAAGACGGGCCGCAAGGTGGAAGGGGCGGGCTCCTTCCGGGATGCTGTCCGGTCGAAGAAGAAACGTGTCGTCTACGCGCTGGGGCTTAATCTGGTCGTTATGACCCTTCGGATCAAGGCGCCATGGGGCGGAGAGCCGCTGGGATTGCCGATCAATGTGCGGGTCTACAAGAAGGGCGGACCGTCCCACTTGGACCTGGCCGTGGAGATGCTCCGAGAGGTGGCCGGCTGGTTCCCCGACCGGAAGATACAACTCTGTGCGGATGGGGCTTACGCCTCGCTGGCCAGCCGGATGTTACCACACAGCCACCTCACCTCCCGCATGCGCCGGGATGCCGCGCTCTACAACATGCCTCCCAAGCGCAAGAAGAAGGGACGGGGCCGGCCACGCAAGAAGGGGGAACGCCTTCCGACACCAGAAGAGATAGCCCGCCGGGTCACCAAGTGGATGTCGGCGCCCATCGACTTTCGAGGCCGGTTGAAGGAGCGGCTGATCTATGCCCGCCCGGTTCTCTGGTACAAGGCCTGTCCGGCACGGCCGGTCCTATTGGTCATCGTCCGCGATCCAGCCGGTATCGGATTCGACTTTGGAAGTTTGAGCTTCAGAAATTCGTGGATGACAATGCCTTGTGTGTGAGTGTGTGTCATCTGCCGCCAGGGACTAGCAAGTGGAACAAGATCGAACATCGGTTGTTTTCATATATTAGTATGA
>JACRDO010000144.1 GCA_016212885.1 Elusimicrobiota bacterium
ACCGCTTGCGCTCCTCCCGCCCAGTCCAGCCAGCGCCATGCCCGCCTCTTTCGCGCCGGGAAGCTTCACAGTCAAAACGCTTCCGCATTTTAACCCAATCGTCGGCATGAGCTTCTTGTCCAAGCTCTTCCCAGCAAGCCCCTTGCCCAAGGCCTTGGCGACCGCATCAAGCCCCTCTTGCAGCTTCTTGTTGTAGCTCTCCAGTTCCTGAACGGAGGCTTTGTCGTTTGCTCCCCGAAGGCGCGGCAGAGCGGCTTGGATCAGCTTGTCCGATTGCTTTGCGGTCCAGGTCGCTTGAACCCGCGCCTGCTTCGCCTGGGTGATGCCTGAGCGCCGCGGCCGCCGCCTGCCTGGTACTCGTCCTTTGGCGGTTGGCTACTTCGCGCCGACGTCCCGAACATCCGACCGGCGTTGGTTCGTATCGAACTTTCCAAACTGCGTAGGTTCGATACGTCCAAACCTACGGATTCCGGATGTTTTCGACGAGCTTGCCCGCGTTGACCACGCCGGCGCCCTGCTCATTCGGGCCGAGGCCCTTGATGGGCTCCGCGGCCTTCTTGAGAGCGGCCAGGACCGCGTCGTGGCCCTTCGCCCCGCGGCTGACGGCCAGAGCCGCCAAGCCCGCGACGTGCGGCGCGGCCATGGATGTCCCGTCGTAGAAGTCGTACTTGCCGCCCGGCACGCTCGACTTGATGCCCACTCCCGGCGCGATCAAAGCCACCTCCTTGCCGCGGCTGGAGAACTCGGCGATCTTGTCGTCGGAGTCCAGGGCGGATACCGCGATCACTCCGCCGTAGGCCGCGGGGTAGCCCACGGCGCCGCCCTCGTTGCCGGCCGCGGCCACGATCGTCACGCCGCGCGCCTTGGCATAGGCCGCCGCGAGCCGCAGGAGGGTGCTGCCGACCGGGGAGCCCAGGGAGAGGTTCGCGACCTGCATGCCGTTGTTCGCGCACCAGATGAGCCCCTTGATGATGTCGAAGAGCGAGCCGCTGCCCTCGGAGTCGAGGACCTTCACCGCGTAGAGTTGGGCCTTCGGCGCAACGCCGACCACGCCCTTGCCGTCCTTGACCGCGGCGATGGTCCCGGAGACGTGGGTGCCGTGGCTGTTGTCGTCCATCGGCGGCTTGGCTTTGTCCACGTAGTTGACGCCGCCGGCGCACCGGCCCTTGAGGTCCGGATGGCCGCAGTCGATGCCCGTGTCCACCACCGCGACCTTCACGCCCTCCCCCTGCGTCAGAGCCCAGGCCTTCTCCGCCTTGACCCGCGCGATGCCCCATGGGACCTCGCCATCGCTGGCGTCCGTCTTGACGAACTTCGGGAGCTGGCCCATGACATCGGAGAGCGAGGGCAGGGGAGTCTGCTGGAAGGCCGCGGCCTTGATCCAGTTGATGGTGAAGTCCTCCTCGACCAGAAGGACGTTAGAATCGGACATCAGCCGCATGGAGGAGGGATGGTACCGGTCTCCGGGCGCTTCGGCGACCACGGCGTTGAACGCGCCGAGCGCCTCGACTTCCTTCATAGAATACTGATCCAGGACGCTCTTGCGCGCATCCGCGGCGAGGTCTTCCCTGAAAGCCACGATGAGGCGCGCCGGCTTTTTGCCGGCGGAGGGCTGCTCGGCGCGCAAGTCGTTCGCGCCGAGGGCGGCCGCGAACGCGGCCGTCATGCAGGCCAGCTTCAGAAGTTGTCTCATGGCTTCCCCCTTGTCCGTTTCCATGACCGTTGCCACATAGTCGCTATCATTTTGGCCGAAAGACCCAGGGTCCGCCTGAGCAATCGGGCCTTGATTTTATTGGGCCCAGGGGCCTATGTTGTTTCGGGGGCCGTCACTTGGAGCCGAACGGGTAGCGGGCGCTCAGCAGCCAGGCCGAGGCGAATCCCGGCCCGTCGAGGATTTCGTCGGTTTCATGCGAGACGAGCAACTCGCAGTCGGCCAGTTCCGTGCCGATGCCCAGGGAGAGGCCGAGCCTCGCGGGGACGTTGCGCCGCCGGTTTTTGTCGGTCAGGAAGTCCGCGGCCGCCGCGAGCTTCAGCTTCCCTTTATATAGGTCCGCCTCGGCTTCGGCCGCGTAGCGAAGGAACGCCAAGCCCGTCATGTCCCCGCGGGCGGGAGCGCTGCGGTTCTTTATGAAATGCCCGATCGTGAACGCCGCGCGCCACGGCCGCGGGGAGGATATCCGCACATTGGCCACGCCCGGCGCCTTGCGCTCCTCGCCGCCGCTGATGAAAAAGGTCCCCCGGATGTCCCAATACCGGCAGCCGAAGCCTTTGCGGTCGAGCGGAAGGGCCTCCTCCCGGTCCACCTGCACCCTCCACTGCTCCTGAGCGAACGCCAAGCCGACGAGATAGTCGAATTGGCTCATGCGATACGACTCCCCGACCGAGCGGTCCGTCAAGAACAGATTGTCGGAGACGAAGCCCGCTTTGCCCCCGAACGAATCGTGGAGCCCCAGATGGTACAGGTTCCCGGCTTGCCCGCCTCCGTCCGGGTGGGACCCGATGGGCGACTCGGAGCTTCCGATGAAGCGGCCGTAGCGCAGGAAGCCCGCCTCGACCCGCTCGCCCTCGTCCGCCTTGGACAGCGGCGCCTGCCCGAGCAGAGGCCGGAAGGGGGTCCCCGCGAGAGACGCGGAGGGGAATAAAAGAAGGAGAAGGGCAACGGAGAGCAGGGTCATATCTCGCTTCAGCATCTGCTTCATGTTTCCAAAATACGCCGGACTTCGTCCGGCGGTATTGTACATAACCCAGGCCCAATAGTCCTTTCAAGGCAGCGCCGATGCCTAAGCGGATTCTGGGCCAAATAACGCGCCCTGAGGGGACCATAAGGCTCACGCTCGGAGCCGCATCTTCAGATAGACTAATTATCGTGCAGTCCACCCATGCCGTCCGGAGAATGTTTGAAATGAAACAGCGGTCTTCTTTCGCCGGAAAAGCCTTCTCCATGCTGATGAGCGCGGCCCTGCTCCTCGGCCAATCGTCCGCGGCTCTCGCCCAGGTCGTGGCGGGGCAGGTGAGCGCGCCGACCATGAACGGAGCCGCCGGGGCCGCGGTGAAGCCGGTGTCTGTGCAGATCGGCCTCAACATCGTCAACTCTTTGAACATTCCTCTCGCCGACGCCCTGCCCGGCGCCGGGGTCCTGCCGACTCCTTCCGCCCTCGCGGTCCCCAAAGCCCAGGCCCAGGCGACGGCCGCCTCCGTGCACGCCGCGCCCGGCGCCGAAGCCTCCGCGCCCAAGACCGTCCAGGCTCAAGCGCCGCAAGCCGCCGACACGACAACGATCCCGGGCCCCTTGACGAAGGCCGTTCTCGTCTCCGCGGACAAGGGAGTGGAAGCCCCGGCCGCCCCCTCCGGGAAAGGAAGGACAGACCCCTCCGGGGACGGCGCTTCCCAGAGCGCGGCCGCCCAGCCGGCCGTATCGGAAGCCGCCGCGGAGAAGGCCGAGAAGTCCGGCCGCGGCCTCCTCGCCGGGATCATCCGAGCCCTTCGCGGGCGCAGCACGAGCGAGATGTTCCATGGAGGCAAGGTTCGGGGCTACGGGATCCTGCCCTCCGAGCCGACCGAGGTCCGCGGGGTCCGGGTCGGCCCGAAGCCGACGATGCCGGAGCGGACAGCTGTCCCCGGAGTCGCCTGGAACCGCACGAGCCTCCCGGGGCAGAAGCCCTCGCTCCTGAGCCGCATCTTCGGCGCAGACTCCACCCAGCCGGTGGTCCTCTCAGGGACCCCGCAGGACGCCGCGGGCGTCGAAGCGGCCCTGCGCAAGCTCATCGCCGAGGACCCCGCCAGGTTCGGAGGCGTCTCCCCTGATTCCTTATATACGGTCCTGGCGAAGAAGGTGGCCGGCAAGGCCGGCCTTGCGGACACGGTCTACGTCAGCTTCCGCCAGCAGCTCGATTCCGTGCCGGTTGAAGGAACGTACCTGAACTTCACCGTGAAGTTCTTCTCGGGCCAAGCGGTCCTGGTCCACACCTCCGCCCAGCTGTTCCCCAAGCTCGCCGTGGACACCGACGGCAAGCTCAGCGACTTGGACATCCTCTCCAAGGCCGCGGGCCGGCTCGGCAACCTCCCCAACGCGGCTGAGGACCTGCTCGACCTCGGCGTGAAGGTCATGCACCTCGGCGGGGCGTGGCGCGCCGTCGCGATGAGGCAGTCCAAGAGCCTCTCCTTGATCGCCGCGGTGGACATCAACACCGGCGAGTCTTTCGCATGGGACCCGCGCATGCATGCCCAGCCGCCGCACGCGCCCGTTCCGAACAGCGAGGTGGTCGGCCGCGGCGTGGCCGACGGCCCGATGAAGGCGGACATGGAGCCGGACGTGCTCCCGCTGGGCCACATCGAGATCCGCGTCGAGGACGGGAAGACCTATTACGCCGACGAGAACGGCCGCTTCACGGTCCAAGGAACCGGGGATAAGCCGGTCACCCTGACCCTGCGTTTGAACGGGCGCTTCGCTTCGGTCCATGACCGGGCGGGCCAGGACATGAGCGTCACCGTGGCGGCCAAGCCGGGCGAGCAGCTGCGCGCGGTCTTCAACCCGCAAGGCGCGAGCGAGAACGCTCTCGCGCAGGTCAACTCCTACCACCACGTGACCAAGCTGCACGACTGGCTGCTCCAGCAGGGCATCGACCTCGAGGCTCTCAACAGGCCCATGCCCCTCTACACGAACATCGACGACGACTGCAACGCGTACTACACGCCCTACAACCCCAGCCTCAACCTCTTCAGGTCGAGCGAGCGCTGCGCGAACTCGGCCTACAACGACGTGCTCTACCACGAGTACGGCCACGCCCTCGACGACGCCGCGCACCACGGCATCCCGAACGGCGGCTTGAGCGAGGGCTGGGGAGACATCCTGACGATGTTCCTCACCAACCAGCCGATCGTCGGGCGCGGATTCATCAAGTTCCAGCAGCCCGACTACATCCGCGAAGGGGAGAACGCCTACCAGTACAACCGCTACGACGAGGTCCATGACCAGGGACAGGCCTGGATGGGCTTCGGCTGGAAGCTCCGTAAAGCCCTGATCGCCTCGCTCGGCGCGGCGCAGGGAGCCGTCTTGGCCACGGCCCTCATCATCCCGACCATGCTGGCGAGGTCGAAGGACATCCCCGCCGCGATCCAGGCGGTGGTCATGAGGGACTTAGATCAAAACGGCGAGCTGCCCCACTACAGCGAGCTCGCCGCGGCGGCCAAGGCCCACGGCATCACCGTTCACAAGCCCAAGGCGGGCAGCTTCGACCCCCTCGTCACGGTGGACTCCGACACTCTGCTCGGCCGGCTCACGCGGGCCATCGCCCGGACCGCGAAGGCCTTGGCGAACGGATAAGGCGTCCGCCGTCCGGCCTTGATTTTGCAGGAATTAGGATTCATAATGGGAATATGGCAGACACCCGAATCATCGTCGCCTGCGCCAGCGCGGAGCTTTTGGCGGCGATCACCCGGCACCTGAAGGCCCGCGGCTTCGACGCGGCCGATGCTCAGGACTCGGCCTCGCTCGCCCAGAGGATCCAGGCCGGCAAGCCCGGACTCTTCATCATCGACTTCGCCCTGCCCGGCGGGGACGGCCCGACCGTCTATGAGCGCTTCCAGGGCAACACCCGGCTGATGGACGTTCCCATCATCTTCCTCGTGAACATCCCCGTCGACGAGGCCCGCAAGATGATCCCGGCCTCGGCCAAGGTGGGCTTCCTCAAGAAGCCCGTGGACCTGGCCCTGCTCGACACGATCGTCAACAAGCTGCTGGGCCCCCGCAAGCCGCAGGCGGCCCGCCCGGCTTTCACCGGCGAGCCGGACGACTCGGGCGACGATCCGACCGTGCTGGACCTGGATTCCTGAACTACTCCTCCGGCGGCGGGAGGCGGCCGGCCCGGCGCATCCTCTGGAGATAGACGTCGATCTTCCGCATGGTGACGGGGTCCGGGACCTGGCCCGGGTTCAGCCGGTAGGGGCTCGGCAGAGCCGCGACCAGGGCCACCGCCTCCTCGGGGCTGAGGTCTAAGGCGCGCTTCTCGAAATAGGCCTGGCTCGCGGCCTCGGCGCCGAAGATGCCGACCCCCCATTCCACGATGTTCAGGTAGATCTCCAGGATGCGGTCCTTCTCCAGGGAGCGGTCCAGGTGCCGGGCGATGAGGATCTCCCTCAGTTTGCGCAGCAGCTTCTGCGAAGGGCTCTTCTGGGGCGAGAGGAAGAGGTTGCGCGCGACCTGCTGGGTGATCGTGCTCGCGCCCCTGGCGAGCTTGCGGCGCTTGAGGTTGTAGGCGGCGGCCTGCCTGAGCGCCTCCCAATCCACGCCCCGGTGGGAGTAGAAGCGGTCGTCCTCGGCGATGAGCACGGCGCAGCGCAGATAGGGCGAGATTTCCTCGAGCGGCACCCACTTCATCTCGACCGCGGGCTTGCCCCCGCGGGAGGAGCTCCGCCGCACGTAGAGGTCCACGTACTTCGTGGTGCGGGGGTTGTTGACGCGCAGGCCCGAGACGTCCGGAAGCCACTTCAGGTAGGCCGCGGCGGCCGCGGCGCACAAAGCGATGGCCCAGGCCGAGGCTGTGAACGTCTTGGCCGTCATCCCGTTCGTCATGCTAGAAGGATAAGCTCAAAACGGGCTTCGCGCAAGCCGAGACTGCCCCGGACCGCGCGGCTGTACAGCTCCCCTTGGGAGGCCGCGGCCTCATGAGGCACGGCCCGCCCGGTCTTGAAGTCGTAGACCACGACCCCGCTCTCGTCGCGGCAGACCAGGTCCATGACGCCGCGGACAACGCTCGCGCCTTCCGCAAACACGAAAGGGACCTCGCGCCCCAGTATCTCGGATGCGGCGATGCGACGTGCGGCGCTCGAGCGCAGGAAGCGCTCCAACATTTCCAGCGCCTGAGCGGCGGCCTCGCCGCAGCAGAGATCCCTCGCCTGCTTCTCGATGAGCCCCTTGAGCGTTCCTCCTCCGAGGGGCTTCTGCGCGCCGTAGTCCCAACGCTCAAGCACCTCATGGCAGAGCCGGCCCAGCAGAGCCGCGTCCTTAGGCCGCTCCCCCCGTTCTTCCTCAGCCAATGCCTCGAGGCCTTTGGCTTCGCTCGGCCTGATGAACAGCGGGGTCCGCAGAGCCTGAGCTTCGCGCCGGCGGCGCTCCTCCCAGGCCCTGGCGAAGGCTTTCGGCTCGGGCATGCGCAAGGCGGCGGACCCGGGGAAACGGGCCGGCTTATGTTCGGAGGAACGGGCCGGCAAAACCTTGCGCTGGAGGGTCCCTGCCGTTTCCAGCAGGTTCGAGAAGCTCCCTTTGCGGCCGCTCCCGCCGAGCAGGATGAGCCGCTCCTTGGGGCGCGTCATGGCCACGTAGAGGACGCGCAGCTCTTCGGCCTCCTCACGAAAGGCCTCCTCCACCGAGAGGACCGCCATGGCGGCGCTGCGCACGCCGCTCTTTGGAAGGCGCAGGCCCACGGCCCCGTCCGACCATCTGACGAAAACGGCCTCCTCGCCCTCGCCCCCGCGCGGCTTGCCGGCCAGGTTGGGGAGGATGACGATCGGAAACTCCAGGCCCTTGGCCTTATGGATGGAGAGCAGGCGGACTGCGTCGAGGTGCTCGTCTGCGAGCGGGCTCTCCCCCTCCTCGCGCAGGGTCTTGACCGACTCCTCGATCTCCGCGATGAACTCCTTGAGCGTGGCCCCCCGCTCCCCGGCCGCCAGGGCCAGCCGGCCGAACTTGAGCAGGTTCGATGCCGTCTGCTGATGGTGGTAGGCCGCGCAGGCCAGCTCGACGAACGGCGTCTCCTCGAGGACCAGCCGCACCACCTCCGCAACGGAGCGCTTCCCTGCTGCCTCGTGCAAGCCCCGGAGCTCCGCGTAGACCTGCTCCGCGGAGGTTCCCTTCTTCCGGCAGTCGAGGGCCCCTGAGCGGGCGAGCCGGTAAATCTCGCGGTCCGCCAGGCCTCCCAGGGGCGAGCGCAGAAGGGCGGCCAGGGCCACGAGGTCTGCGGGCTCGTCGATCGCCCGGAGGAGATTGAGGAAATCCACGACTTCCTGAGCCGCGTAGAAATGCCGCTCCCCCTCCACGACATAGGGGATCGCGCGCCTGCGCAGGGCCTCCAGATAGGCGGGCAGGGCCGATGCTGTCCTGAGCACGATGGCCACGTGCTTGAGCGGAACATCCCCCCTGCGCTCAGCAATCCAGCTTGCGATCCAATCCGCCTCCGCCGCTCGGCCCTCATCCGCACGCAGCGGGCCCTCCGGCCCCTCGAAAGAGAGCCACTCCACCCTTGGGGCGCCTCCTTCCTCCTCCGCGTCCGGGGAGGCTTCGATGGGCCGATAAGCCGGCTGGAGGCCCGGCTCCGGGCGCATGAGAGGCTCGAAGACCTTGTTGACGGCGCCGACGATGGCCGCCTTGCTGCGAAAGTTCGTCGCGAGCGCGCAGCGCTTGGCCCCGTGCTTCTCCAGGTGGGCCGTGAAGGACTCAAAGGCCTGCATGTCCGCCCCGCGGAAGCGGTAGATGGACTGTTTCGGGTCCCCGACCACGAAGACCTTCCCGGCAGCAGGCCGCGAGCGGCGCCAGTCCGGCGCGGAGCGGCCCTCCTCCTCCGAAAGGAACAGCAGCAGCTCCCCCTGCAGGGGGTCGGTGTCCTGGAACTCGTCGATGAGGAACGCCCGGTAGCGCCGCTTGAGCTCTTCCCGCGGCCGTGGATGACGGCGCACGAGGTCGCGCGCCGAGACGAGCAGGCCGTCGAAGGTGATGAAGCCGCGGCCGCCGTAGAGCTCGCGCAGGGACTCGACGAAAGGCCGCAGGAGCGAGAGCGCCTGCCGCAGAAGGGCCTCATGGCCCGGGTCAAGGCGCCTGGCCGCCGCGGCCAGGCGCTGATACTCCGCGGCCCCCTTCTGGGGCCAGCGGGCGGGCCAGGCCGGGACCGACACCGTTGGACAGAGAGGGACCCCTGCGATTCTCTTCCCCTCCACTGCGTCAGCCGCCGCGCTGAAAACGCCGCGCATCCAGTCCAGGAACTCGAGGATCCTCCCAGCCTTGGGCTTCTCGCCGCTCCCGCGCAGCCGTTCGCAGGCCGAAGACATCCCTCGGAGAGTTCCAGCCAGTTCCGGACTGTGCATCCCTTCTAGATTGACCCGCGGATTCGTCAATTCGAGGGCCAGGGCCCGGAGGTCCGCAAGAGGCGCCTCGCGCAGGAGCGCTCTCCAGGCCTGCGGCTGGGGAGCCTCCTCCCCCAGCTCGGCGTCCAGCCAGAGGGACCACTCGCTTTCGAAGAGCTCCTCCAGGGCCGAGGCGCGGGCGTCAACCTCGAAGGCCGGATCGAGTCCGGCCTCCAGCGGATAGAGCCGGAGCAGGGAGGAGCAGAAGGAATGGATCGTGCCGATCTCGGCGCGGTCGAGGTCCCGCAGGGCGGCTCGCGCGAGGGCCGCGGCCTCCTCCGGCTTGCGTCCGAAGCGCGCTTCGAGCTCCGAGAGAATCTCCCGGGCATACCGGGCCCTCTCTTCCGGCAGGGGCCCGCCCCCTGCCGCAACCGCCACCGCGTCGAGGCTCTCGGCCAGGCGCAGCTTGATCTCAGCTGCCGCCTTCTCGGTGAAGGTGAGCGCGACGATCTCCCGCACCTGGGCCGGTTTTCCGGCTTTGCCGCCCAGGAGCAGGAGCAGGGTCCGGTCCACGAGCAGGGCCGTCTTCCCGGTCCCGGCCCCGGCTTCGACGATGACGTTGGCCTCGAGGTCGAAGCGCGCGGTCTCCCGCGCGGCCGAGTCGCCTAGACGCTTCTCCGCGAGCCGCGTCATTTAACGCTCCTCGCCCGTCCCGAACTTCCAGACGGCTTAGGTTCGGGACGCACCAAACCTACGCCTTTCCGATGTTTGGCACGCACAAGGGTCATCGGATGGTTCTTCCTGCACATGGCCTGGAACGGGCAGAAGCCGCATCGGCCGAATGCCCCTTCGTCCGGGCGGATGGGGAACTCTCCCCGCGCGAGGGCCTCCAGCATCTGAGAGAGCCGTGCGAAGACGGATTCTCGAACGGATTCATGTTCGTCCGCTGGATATTCGGAGCATTGCCCGCGCTCCTCATCGAGCAGGAAGCTCTCGACGGCGTAGAATCGCGCGCCGGCGCTGCGCAGCTTGGAAAGTTCCTTCCTCTGCCCGGCCAGCTCCAGGTAGACCGGCGGCTGGAAGGTCCGGCCGCTGGCGACGAGCTTCGCGAGGCTTTCGCGCTGGGCCGAGGTCTTGTAGTCGATGACGCGGAAGGCCCCTTCCTTCGCGTCCAAATCTTCCAAACGTCGTCCCGAACATCCAGACGACGTTGGTCCGGGACGTACCAAACCAACGTATTTCCGATGTTTGGTACGTAGATTTGGACGTATCGAACCTACGCCGTTCGGAAGGTTCGACACGTCCACGCGGTCCGGCTTCCCCCGGAACCGGAGACCTGAAAGAGGCTCCGGCAGCCGGATGGGCAGGGCCGCCTTCATCTCGGTTTCGAGCAGGGCCGGACGGAAGCCGCTCTGCATCAGCTCCGCCAAGTCGAAGCGGAGGAAAGCGCGCAGGGCCTCGATCATCCTCTCTCGCGCCACATCCCAAATCAAAGGGTAGAGCCCCAGCTCGCGCCACGTGAGCCCTTGGAAGGCTTCCTCCAAGGCTTCCTGGAAGGCCTTCTCCGGCAGTTCCGCCCCTTTCGGCCAAGCCCCGCTGAGCAGGAGCCTCCGATAGAACGCGGCGAGCGCCGCGTGGTAGAGGCTGCCCTTGAGGCGCGCGTCGATCTCTCCGGCTTCCGAAGGCTCGAGCGGCTCATCGAGCCCCAGGACATAGGCGGCGAAGAACTGGAACGGGCAGGAGGCCAGCGTTTGAAGCGCCGTGGGCGAAACCCCGGACTTGCGCAGCCGGGCGAGGAACTCCGAAGGCTTCCCGATCATCCCGTCCATGGGCCCCGGCTCGCCGAAGCGGTTGAGCTCCTCGGCGCGGCCGCGCAGAGACTTGAGCCGGCCCGCGTCCCAGCCGAGGGCTTCGTGGAGGCCCGAGGGATCGCCGCCCGAGAGGGCTGCCGCGATGGACGCCTCGCGCGGGCTCAGGTACCGGGAAAGCCCCTCGGAAGCGAGCCTCTGCAGGGGCTGGCGCGGCACATGCTCGCTCCCGGTTCCGCCTGAGAGCTCCAGCCCGGCTTCCCGGCAGAGGTCGAAGAGATAGATGGAAGGGACCTGGGCCCGGCCTTCCTCGTCCGAACGCGGGTAGCTGAGGTAGAGGCGCTCGCGGGCCGAGGACACGAGCAGGCGGAAGAGGAGCCTCTCTTCGTCGTAGCCCTCCTGCTTGGCGGCGATCCAATACCCCCCGTTGTCCCGAAGCGCCTTGCGGGACACATCCCTCAGGAGAGGGTCTTCCCGCACGATCCTCGGGAAGAGCCCCTGCTTGAGCCCGATGAGGAAGAGCGCCTTGAACGACTCGCCGCGCGCCTCCATGGCGTCGAGGACGCGTACCCCGAGGTTGGGCCCCTGGCAGACGGGCACAGAAGCCCGCGATAGCCTCTCCTGCGCCGCATCGAGGAAATCGCCGAAGGCGACTTCCTCGCCGAACAAATCAAAGCGCCGCAAGGCCTCGATCTCCCCGCGCAGCGCGGCGAAAGCCTCGTCCAAATCTTCCGAACGTCGTCCCGAACATCCAGACGACGTTGGTTCGGGACGTACCAAACCAACGTATTTCCGATGTTTGGTACGTAGATTTGGACGTATCGAACCTACGTCGTTTGGAAAGTTCGATACGTCTCCACCTCCGTCGAGATAGCGCTCGATGAAGCCGAGCGCGTGCTCCACCCATTTTGACCATGTCCGCCGGCCCCCGGGCTCGAGGTCCCTCTTCCACCGCTTGAGCAGGTCCCACAAGGCGGCCGACTCCTCCTTTGGCACGAGGGACCCTGGCCGGCCTTCGGCGCGAAGCTCCGGCTTCAGCTCGAAATCCCTCCGCGCAAGCGGCGCGAGCCGGCCTTCCCACCTCAGCCAGCCGCGATGGATGCGCAGGCGGCGGATCAGGGCCCTCGCGTGCGGGAAGCTTGAAGAGGGACCTCGCCTGAAGAAGGGCGAGCTCAAGAGGTCCTCTACGGCGAGAGCCGGGAAATCCCGCCTGCCGAGCGTCAGCAGGGTCTGCGCGGCCCGCGCAGCTGGCCGGCGCAGGAGGGGCTCGGCCGCGCTGGTGTGGAAAGGGACGGCTGAAGAGCGGAAGGCTTCGACCAAGGCCGAGCGGTAGGGCTCGAGTGTCCGGGCTACGACGCCGATGTCCGAGTAGGCGAAGCCCTCCTCCTCCACGAGACGGAGAATCTCCTTGGCCGCGCGCCAGGCCTCGTCGCTCTCTCCCGAAGCGTTGAAGATCCTCAGCGCGGCCCTCGGATGCCGGGGACCGCCGCCTTCCGGCTCCACGCTCCGCGGCGCCGCGCCCCCTTGGTGCAGCCTCGTCTCGAAGAAGCGGTCCGCGAAGGCGAAGGCCGGATGCCCTTTCTCGTAGGGGAAGAAGACCGTGACGGGAAATTCGCGGGCCACGGCCTCGAAGAAATCCGCCTGCAGTCCGGTGAGGTCGTAGAAGCCGTAGTAGAGCAGGGCCTTGTACCGCGAGAGCTCCAGCGAAGAGGAGGCCAGCTCAGCGGCCCGGCGGGTGAGCCCCGCGGAGCTCATCACTCCCAGGGCCTTCAGCCTCGCCTCGCAGCGGGCAAGCAGTCCGAGCAGGCCCGAAAGATGTTCAGCCTCCTCCTTATCTTTGAGCAGGCCTTCCTGGACCAGCTCAGCCGCGCGAGGCTCCACGCCCGCGTCGATGAGGTCCTTGAGCGTGGAACGGTAGGAGGAGGCCAAGCCCCTCGGGCGGGGATCGCTCCCGAGGAGGGAGTCCACGAGGCGGTCGAAGAACATCGGGTCCGTGATCAGGGAAGGCTCGGCCCCCCCGGCTTCCCGGACGATCTCCGAAGCCAGGCTGAAGAAGGTGTGGAAATGGACCGCCAGCCTCGGGCGGTCGCCTGCGCTCAGGCGCGCGAGCCGCTCGGCCATGCGCCGCGACGGCGCCACGATGGCCACGTGCGCGAAGGGGTCGTCCTGCTTGAGGCCGTCGAGCTCCTTGAGGAAGGCATCCTCCAGCGCCGCGAACGGGCCGTATCTGACCGTCAGCATTCCTGGGAGCTCTCAGAACTCCACGAAGTAGGTCTCGCAGGCCCTGTCCACGGTCTCCTTGGAGATGACGGGAGGGATGCCCAGGAACCTCGCTCGATCGGCGATCTGGTCGACAAGGTCGCGCGGGTGGCAGGCGCGCATGAGGCGCTTGGCGTCCAGGTAGTGCTTCTGGATGAGGTGGCTGACGGCGTCGTCGTCGTAGATCACGCGGCGCACCGCGCAGCAGCGCTTGAGCACCTCGCGGAACTCGTCGGGAGTGGGGTCGACGATCTTGATCTTGTAGCGGATGCGCCGCAGGAAAGCCTCGTCCACGAGCGAGCGCGGTTCGATGTTCGTGGCGAAGACCACCAGGAGCTCGAAGGGGACCACGAGCTGCTTGCCCGTGCGCAGGGACAGGTAGTCCTCGCGCTTCTCGAGAGGGACGATCCACCGGTTGAGGAGGTCGCGGGGCTCGACCCGCTGGCGGCCGAAGTCGTCGATGAGGAGGATGCCTCCGTTCGCCTTGACCTGGATGGGCGCGAGGTAGGAGTTGGAGTTCGGGTCGTGGGCGAGGTCCAAGCCCGCGAGGGTGAGCTCGCCTCCCACGATCACGAGCGGGCGCTCGACGAGCTCCCAGCGCCTGTCGAAGCTGCCCAGAGCCTTCGCCTGGCTCTCGTCAAGCGCCACCTTCCGGTGGATGGAAGGGTCGATGACCCGGATGATCTCGTTGTCCGCCTCGAGGGCGTAGGGGACCCAGATGCTCCCGCCAAACATCCGGCGGATGCGCTCGCCGACGGAGGTCTTGCCGTTGCCCGGGGGGCCGTAGAGGAAGATCGAGCGGGAGGAGTTCACCGCCGGGCCGAGCTTGTCGGGGAGGGTTGGGTCCGTCACGAGGTCATGGAGGGCGCCGGCCACTTCGGGCCTGTGGATCTCGCGCAGGTTGGGAGACTGCTGCTTCGCCACGATGTCGTAGCAGGGGAGCGGCACGGGGCAGGGCCCCGTGTAGGAGCAGCGCGCGAGCACGTCGAGGGCCTTCCTCCTCCCGCCGTCGGTGAGATTGTACTTCCACGTCGAGGCCATATAGGAGGCGCCCTGCCCCACCTCGCAGTATTTCTCGTCTACGAAGCTTTTGAGGACCTTCTCCACGATGTTGAAGAAGGGGAGCGCCATGTAATCCGCGACCGCCTGACCGGCGGCCTCGCCGCTCTGATAGAGGCACTTGAGCGCGAGCTCCGACAAGAGCGAGAACGATACGCCGACCGCCTCGAGCGAATCCGGGGGCGGCGGGACGGCGGAAGGCATCTGCGGGGTCTTCATCGGAAGGCTCCTCGGCGCGGCATCCGCCGCGTCGTCCAAATCTTCCAAACACCGTAGATTTGGACGTATCGAACCTACGTCGTCTGGCAAGGTTCGATACGTTTGATTATAGCGAAAACCGCGCGGCTCTGCGCGGGTGCCCCTTCCGAGCCGTGGCCGGCCAAGCCGCGGCGGAGCGCTGAAATCTAAGCCTTCCGCCTTCTCAGCCTGCTCTCGAACTCGTCGAAATCCATGACCCGCGCCCCCTCGTGGCGCACTTCGTCCGCCAGGGACCCGTCCTTCGTCACCACCACAGCCGATCGGCCCGAGGAGGCGAGCATGCGCGCCGAGCCCAGGATCATCTCGTCCGCGCCGCCCTCCACGGGGAAGCGGACGCCCAGCGCATGGAAGGCGCCACCCATCTCCCTGCGCGGGCCGTCGAAGAAGACCTCCACCCGGATGCCCGGCAGGGCCGCGGCGAGCGAATCGATGCGAGCGAGCCACTCCCTCGCCCTCTCGTCTTCCACCGCAGGGAAGCGCGGGTCGAAGCCGTCCCCGCGCACCGCGTTCGAGCCGTCGACGAGATACGTCCTCAAGAGAGCCTCTTCATGGGAGTCTCGCTCAGCCTGGGGATGACGAGCCGGGTCCGGCCGTCCGCGAAGCGCACCTCGTTGACCCATTCGCTGACCCCGTCGAAGACCTGGATGGATTTCGTCAGCACCATCCCGGCCCCGTACTTGGCGTGCTCCACGGCCTCGCCCGGCTCGAAGCAGGCGGCGCCTAAGGGCAGCGCGGGTTCTTCACCAGCGGCAGAGGAGGTCGCCTGCGGCGGCCCCTTCCTGCCGTCCACCCCATGCGCTCGGCTCAGCAGCTTGAGGAACGCCTGGAACCCAGCTGCCTGCGGTGAGTCCGCCTCGGCCGACTCCGCGGCGCCGGACAGCGCCTTTCGCGAGCCGATGAGCACGGCCTTGGTCCGGGCTCGGCTGAGGGCCACGTTGAGGCGGTTTGGATCGAAGAGGAAGCCTGCCAGCCGCCAGAGGTAGGCGGGCTTCGAGCTGGTCAGCGAGATGACCACCATCTCGCGCTCCTGGCCCTGGAAGCGCTCCACGGTGGAGCAGACGACCGAGGGATAACCCGAGGAAGTGCCGCCTCCGAGGTCCTGGGAGCGGCCGACGCGGGGATTATCCAGCAGGAAGCGGATGCGGTTGCATTGGGCGCGGTAGGGGGCGATGACTCCGACCTCTTGCGCGGGAACCCCGCACCGCACCGCCTCCAAGACGATCGCAGCTGCCCAGAGCGCCTCGCGCTCCGAGGAAGAGCGGCAGTCCTCGTGCGGGACGTCCAGGAAGACGAAGGGCTTCTCCGGATCCAGGATCGCCTCGAACTCCGGCCGGGGCCGCTTGGCGAGCTTCAGGGCGCGGGCCGCGGCCTCCGGCGTGGAGCCGAGCCTGCCTCCGTAGAAGCAGTCGCTCACCACGGCGCAGAGCCCGGCGTTGAGCCTCCGGCTTTCGGCCAGCATGAGCGGCTCGCCGTAGCGCTGGCGCAGGTGCGCCATCACGGACGCCTTCGCGCGCGGGTCCCGCTCCTCCTCGGATGGCAGCTCGACGATGGGCGGCAGCTGTGCGTCGTCGCCGATGAACACGGCCTTCTCGCCGAGCAGGCGCGCGCCCAGAGCCAGCACCAGGGTCGCCTGCCCGGCTTCGTCGAAGAGCGCCGCGTCGTAGGGCGCCTTCTTCGATGAGAGGCCCCCGGCCAGGTGCGCGGCCGCGTACACGGTGGCCCCGACGATGACCGGCCGCCGCTTGAGCGAGAGCCGCGCCACGGCCCGCACGCCCTCCGGCAGGCCCTCGTTGTGGCCGCGCGAGGCGCCGAGCTTGTAGAAGCCGTCGGCCAGAAGGTCCTGGAGCCCGGGGATGGGCTGCATGCGGCGGCCCACGCAATAGGCCTCGCCCAGCGCGTTGTGGATGGCCTGATGGGAGACCGCGCCCACCATGACCCGCGCGTTCTCCTCCACGGCGTAGTGCAGGGCGAGCCGCGCCAGCAGATGCGTCTTCCCCGTGCCCGGCGGGCCTTGGACCGCGAACCAGTTCCTGGCCGAGACGGCCCCCTCGAAGGCTTTTCGCATGGTCCCTTCAAGGCCTTCCATAAAGGCGGACCGCACCGGCCCTTGCTTCTCCCTCGCGGATGGCTCCGAGCCAGCCAGCCAGCCCGAGAGCCCGACCTTCTCCGCGGCGCGCAGCAGCGCCACCTGGGTCTCCAGCAGGTCGAAGAGGTCCTCGTCGAGCACCCAGGACTCAGCGGTGTCGAGCGCCCGCGGGTCTTCGACGGCCCCGGAGAGGCGGAAACGGTAGAGCTTGCCGTCGAACCGGTCGCTTAGGAGCTCCAGGCGGGCCACGGCCTTGCGCGGGTCCCCGCGGCTGAGCCTCAGGCGGGTCCCGGGCCTGAAGCGCGAGTCGTTGCGTTCCGCGTTGAAGACGAGGGCCGTCTCCTTGCCCTCCCGGACTTCCCCCTCGAAACGCAGGCCCTCCACCGCCAAGCCGGAGGCGACGCGCTCCTTCAGGGTCCTATCGTAGACCGCCTCCCGGCTCTC
Organism: Elusimicrobiota bacterium; assembly: GCA_016212885.1. GTDB lineage: Bacteria > Elusimicrobiota > Elusimicrobia > UBA1565 > UBA1565 > UBA9639. The sequence goes on from JACRDO010000144.1 coordinate 16,969, forward strand.
CTGCCGGGCCGAATGCTCCCGCTCGACCAGGGAGAAGAGCTCGGCGATCTCCGGGGCCGATGGGAGCCAGGAAGAGCCGATCTCCTCCAATCAGGCCGCCTCGAGCAGGGCGAAATGGAGGTACTCGGTCTCCGGCATGGAGAGGAGGATGGGATGGTCCTGCGCCTGGCCCCTCAGGGCGAGGAGCCGGCAGGGCTTCTGGGCCTTCAGGGCCGCGGCGCGCAGCATCCCCAGGAAATCCTCCCGGCCGACGTGGTGGGAGCAGGTGCTCGTGGCGAGCAGGCCCCCGCTCTTGAGGCAGCGCAGGGCCAAGGCGTTGAGCTTGGCGTAGGCCCTCAGGGCCGAAGGCAGGTGCTTCCTGGAATGGGCGAAGCTCGGCGGGTCGAGCAGGATGAAGTCCGGCTTGACCGGCTGGCCCCCTGCGGCGAAGGCTTCCAGCACCTCTCCGGCGTCCCCCTCGTCGAACTCGCAGGGCTTCTCCAGGCCGTTGAGCCTCGCGTTCTCCCGGGCGAGATCGACGGCCCCAGCCGAGCTGTCCAGTCCCAGCACCCGCGCGGCCCCGTGCCTGGCCGCGGCCAGGGCGAATGCGCCGCTGAAGCAGAAGACGTCGAGGACGGTCCGCCCTTTGAAGAACGGGCCGAGGAACTCGCGGTTGTCGCGCTGGTCGAAGTAGAAGCCGGTCTTCTGGCTGCCGCCGCCCAGCGCCACGGCGTACTTGAGCCCGCCGGACTCGATGACGACCCTCTTGGGAACCTCCCCGAGCGCGGTCTTGGTTTCGGCCGGAAGGCCTTCCAGCGCGCGTGAAGGATGGTCGTTCTTCAGGTAGATCCCCTTGGGATGGAGCAGCCGCTCGAGCGCCGAAAGGATGTCGGGAAGCCTCCTCTCCATGCCCGCGGCGAGCGCCTGGGCCACGAGCACGTCCCCGTACTTGTCCACCACGAGCCCCGGCAGGGCGTCGGATTCGCCGAAGCAGAGCCGGAAGGAGTCTTCGCCGGCTAGGCGCGAGCGGCGCAAGGCGAGGGCGCGCTCGAGCCGCGCGTGGAAGAAGTCCGCATCCACCGCTTCCGGGCGCCGGGTCAGGAAGCGGAAGGCGATGAGGCTGTGCGGGTTGTAGAAGCCGAGGCCCAGGCAGCGGCCCTTCGAGGTCGAGATCTCCGCGAGGACCCCGGGCTCGGTCTTGGGGACATCTTTGAGCTCGTTGGAGAACACCCAGAGGTGCCCTCCCAGCAGGCGGTCATCCTCGCCCGGCTTGAGCGTCAAGGCCAGCTTTTCCGTTTCAGCCTGCATGGACCGCCTCCCCCGCGCGGACCCCCGTCCTGGCGGCGAAGCTCCCCTCGCGCACGGAGAGCTCCACGAACCCATAAGAGCCGGCCACGGCGAGCGCCGCGCCGGGCCGCGCGGCGCTGTAGCAGGGCATGAGCTTCGCCTCCGCTCCCCCGGCTTTGAAGACGGTCCCGAGCTTCAAGCCCTTGGAAGGGATGTTCGTGACTGCGTTGCCGAAACGGTCCACTGCCACGATCTCCCCCCGGATCTTTTGACTGCGACGGCGCGCCTTTGGCCAGCGCAGGCGCCTAAAGCCCCGCCGCCTAGGCCCGAGCTCGGAGGGCGGCAGGCCCGCCAGCAGAGCGCCGGCGGTCGGTGCGAACAGGTCCCGGCCGTGGAAGGTCCGGCTGACACAGGGGAGCCAAAGGGAGCGGTTCGTAACCGCGCGGACCTCCCGGAAGCTGTCGCGCCGCGCGGCCAGCGTCAGAAGGCCGTTGTCCGCCGCAAGGTATTGGTGCCGGCGCCCGCGGGCCCAAAGGACCGCGCGCTTTGAGCCGACGCCCGGATCGACCACGCAGAGGAAGAGCGTGCCTTCTGGGAAATACGGGACAGCCGCCCAGAGCTGCAGGGCGGCCGAGCGCACGTCCTGCGGCGCGACGCCGTGGCTGAGGTCCACGATGCGGGCTTCGGGCGCGCGGGAGAGGAGCACCCCCTTCATGATCCCGACATAGGGGTCCTCGTGCCCGAAATCGGTCAGGAGGGCCGTGATCACGCGAGCTCCGCCCTCCGGAAGATCGCGTCGAGGGACTTCCCGTAGGCCGCGAGGTCGAAGCAGGCATCGATGTCCTTCTCGGAGAGGAACCGCCGGATGTCCGGGTCCGCCTCGAGCGTCTGCCGGAAGGGAAGGCGCGTCTTCCAGGCCTTCATGGCGCAGCGCTGGACCCAAGAGTACGCCTTGACGCGGCCGAGCCCCTTGTCGATGAGGCTCAGGAGCACCTTCTGGCTGAACACCAGCCCGAGCGAGCGGTCCAGGTTCTCCCTCATCCTCTCCGGGTAGACGTTCAGCCCCTTGATGATGCGGGCGAAGCGCTCAAGCATGAAGTCGAGGAGGATCGTCGCGTCGGGCAGGACCACGCGCTCGACCGAGGAGTGGCTGATGTCCCGCTCGTGCCAGAGCGCCACGTCTTCGAGCATCGCCGTCTCGTAGGAGCGCAGCAGGCGGGCGAGCCCGCAGAGATTCTCGCAGAGGACCGGGTTGCGCTTGTGCGGCATCGCGGAGGAGCCCTTCTGGCCCGAGCCGAAAGGCTCCTCGAGCTCGAGGACCTCGGTCCGCTGGAGGTGGCGGATCTCGGTCGCAAACCTCTCGATCGAGCAGGCGCTCAGGGCCAGCGCATGGAAATACTCGGCGTGGCGGTCGCGCGGCACGACCTGGGTGGAGACCGGCTCGGGCTTAAGCTTCAGCTTGCGGCAGACCTTCTCTTCGATGACGGGGGCCAGATGGGCGTAGAGGCCCACCGCGCCAGACAATTTTCCGAAGGAAACGACCTCCCGGACGCGCCGCAGCCGCTCCATGTCCCGCCGGAGCTCGCAGGCCCAGCCCGCCAGCTTGAACCCGAAAGTAATGGGCTCCGCGTGCACCCCGTGCGTGCGCCCGGCCATCCAGGTGAGGCGATGGCGCGCGGCCAGCCGCGAGACGAGACCGATGACCCGCTCTACGCCCCGGATCAGCAGGTCCGAGGCGTCGCGCAGCTGCATGGCCAAAGCCGTGTCCAGCACGTCCGAGGACGTCAGGCCGTAGTGCAGGTAGCGGACCGCGGCCGGGGCCTTGCGCGAGAGCGCCTCGGAAACGGCCTCGACCAGGGCCACGACGTCGTGCGAGCTGCGCGCCTCCTTCGCCTTGACCGCGGCCGCAAGGGGCCGATTCACGACTTCCCTCAGCGCGCGGATCTCGCGGGCCGGGATGCGCTTAGGCCCCGCGAGGGATTCGAGCAGGGCCGCCTCGACTTCGAGCATGCGCCGGATGCGGCTCTCGTCGTCCCAGACCGCGGCCATCTCCGGCCGCTGGTAGCGTTCGATCATGCAGCCCCCCGCTCAGAGAAGGCGCGATCGCCCAATGAAACGATTCCAATGCGTTCAGAAATCATGTCTCTCCTCAGCATCTGATTCGCCCATTTACAAGCGCCGGATTCATCCGGCGCAGCTACTCCCCCGGCAGGCAGTCCAGTATGTCGTGCCAGCAGGTCCTAGAGAGCGGAACCTTCCTTGCGCAGAGCTCGCAGGAGTCCGGCGGGCAGACCCTGACCGGGTAGGTCACCAGGGCCCGCACCGGGACCCCCAGGGCCATGGGCAAAGTCGAGCGGTCCACGATGGCGGCCACCCCCATGACCTTCGCGCCGTAGGCCTGCACGAGGGAGACGACCTCAGCCGTGGTGTGCCCGGTCGTCAGGACGTCCTCGACGACGAGGACGCGCTCGCCCGCGGAGAGCTTGAACTCGCGCTTGAGCGCCATGGCCCCGCCGATGCGCTCGGCGAAGATGGAGCGGCACTTGCGCGAGCGGGCGACCTCCTGCCCGATGACGACGCCCCCCAGGGCCGGGGCGATGACCACGTCCGAGGCGGAGGGGAACTTGGCGCTCATGGCCTTGGCGATCTTCTGCGCCAGGTGGGGGTACTGCAGCACGATGGCGGCCTGCACGAAGGTCGGGCTGTGCAGGCCGGAGGGCAGGCGGAAATGCCCGCTGATGATCGCGCCGTGCTCCTGCAGGATGCCGATGACGTCGAGTTTGTTCATGTCACTTCCCCCCTCCGCAGTTCACGGCTCCGGCCAGCGGGTCGAGCGGCACGGCCCGCTTCATCCCCTCCGTCAGCGCATCCTCGATATCGGAAGCCCCCATCTTGCGCAGGGTGAGCTCCGGGTCCGGCTTATTGAGGTCCCCGGATAGCAGCAGCTCCATGGAGGCGCGCCCTTGAGCGTCGGAGAGCCTCTCCGGCAGCAGGCCGCGCTGCGTCGTCAGGCGCATCATGACCCGGGCCTTGATCTTCTCGCTCGCGAAATCCACCTTGCCGTCCGCGAAGGCCACGAACTGCTCACCGTCGGAGTGCAGCATCCGCACGTCCACAACGCCTTTCTCCGCCCCGAAGTCGCCGTAGTTCCGGTTGAAGACGAACGTGGTCGGCGTCGCGGTATCTGGGCTCATGCGCGCCTTGGCGCTCATCTCGTGCATCTTGGTGAAGGGCAGCAGCAGGACGTTGAGGACCTTGTGGGATGCCCGCACCTCCGGGACGTTGTCCACCTGCCCTGGGCCGAATCCGACGCGGAAATTGCCGCTCGCCTCGCGCAGGCCCTGCGAGATTCCCTTGAGGTCCAGGAGCAGCTCCAGGTTCTGCGTGCGGAAGTTCGGGCTGGAAGCCTCGGCGATCCGGAGGCGGCCTCGCAGGTCCGGGAAGCGCCGGGGGATGGAGTACTTGAAGGCCTGGGCCCAGGGCCTTTCGGCCCTGGGCTGGTCCGCCGCCTTCCGGCGCTGTTCGATGGTCTCAAGGACCCCCGAATAGAACTTGTCGACGGCCAGCTTGTCGACCGTCGCGTCGCCCGTAATCTGCTTCAGCTCGGAGAGGGGGTGCACGCAGCCTTTGAAGCCCACTCGGGATTTGTTCCAGACGGCCTGGAAGCCGCGGACGTCGAGGTCTCCGCCGGCGATGCGCGAGTCCAGCGCGGCATCGGTGAGGGTCTGGCCGAAGCCGATGTAGGTCGCCCCCTTGAGGGAAAGCAGGATCCGCTGCATCTGATCCTCGCCGCGGATGGAGATGTCCGCATTCGATATCCCCTGCCCCGACGAGAGGTTCATGCCGAAAGAGTCCAGCGCGAGGGAGAGGCTTGTGATTGTCGGAGAGGAGATCGTCCCCCCGAAAGAGATGGACCCGTTGAGCATGCCTTCAGGCGCCCGGGCCGCCCAGGGGAGGTAATACGCGGCGGCGCGGCCGAGGTCGAGCCCCCGCACCGAGGCGGACATCCGCAGCTTGCGCAGGCTTCCCACGAAGCCGCGCGCCGTCGCCTGCGCCGCGTCGAGCCCGACCTCCAGGAGCTCCACCTCGTAGGGCCGCTCGAGCAGGGCGGCCAGCGGCGCCTTCTGAGTCAGGGCGCGGACCTTGAGCTTCCAGAAGCTCGGCGGGATGTCGATCCCCTCCGGCACACGGCCGAAGCCCGAGAGCCAGCCGGAGGTCATGCGCGGCGCAGCCACCTTTATATCCAGCCTGGGGTCCACGAAGTTCCTCAAAGACCCCGTCGCCTCGATGGGGAGGCTTCCAACCGAGACGACCAGGCGCTTGGCCGCGACATAGGCCTCCTCCTTTCGCAGGCCGGCCAGGGAGATCACCCCGCTGAAGTCCACCTCCGCGTCGATGCGCCGGCCCCCGAAAGCGCTGTTGTTGCAAAACGAGATTTCGGCGTTGAACGGGGATTCCGTATGGAAGAGATCGATCTTCGTCTTTAGGCCGGAGAACGAGAAATCCGAGCGGTTCTTGAGGTCCCTCACGCGCAAATCCCCGCCCTCGATGAGGATCATGTCCGCGGACTGGAGCGGCGGCAGGGCGATGGGCGCCTTGGGGGCCTGGGGCGCCGTCAGCATGTCCTGGATGTTCCAGCGGCCGTCCGCCCGACGGATGAGCTCGATGCGCGGCGAGATCAGCCTAACCAGGCTCAGCTCGAGCCGGCCCGCGAGCAGGGCCGGCAGGTTGTAGCGGATGATGAGCGAGTCGCTCGATAGGAAGGTCTCTCCGGGAAAATCAGGGCTCTCCCCGACTACCAGGCCGTCGACGCGCAGGCCCTGGTGCAGCACCACGGACACCCGCCGGATCTCGACCGGGCGCTGGAACGTGTGCTGGAGCTGGGCCACTATCACCGACCGCATCCACTCCGACGTGACGTAGCGCTGGAGGAGCACGAAGGCCGCGCCCGCGCCGACCACCGCGGCCAGGATGAGCAGGCCGATGAACCGGAGGCTCAAGTGTCCAAGAAAGC
>JACRDO010000146.1 GCA_016212885.1 Elusimicrobiota bacterium
ACATCGTGCCAGACCGATTGACCCATCCGGCGGATCCGTTCCGCCTGCTCGGGAGCGAGAAGGGTGAAACGAATCCCTTCCTCGATCAAAATCTCGAGGGTCCTCAGGGAAGCCGCGGTCTCCGGAAGCCACATCCCCTCCGGCCGGCGGCCGAAGCGGCGCTCGAAATCCGCCAGGCCCCAGCGCACCTGCGTGACCTTGTCGCGCTTTACGGCGAGAGGCAGGATCATGTGGTTGTAGGGCTGGGCCAGCGCGGAGCCGTGTCCGTTGAAACGCCGCCGGCTCTCCCGGTCCGCCTCCAGGATGGCCCGGTAGGTCTCGGGGTCCTTGCGCTCCATCCAGGAGAGCAGGGACGGGCCGAAGTTGAAGCTGATCCGCGAGTAGTTGTTGACGAGCCGAGCTATGCGCCCGCGCTCGTCGAGGATCCTGGAGGCCGTGTTCGCGCGGTAGCACTCGGCCGTGATGCGCTCGTTCCAGTCGTGGTAAGGGAACGCGGAGTCCTGGACCTCGATCTCATCGAGCCAGGGGTTCTCCCGCGGCGGCTGGTAGAAATGGCCGTGGATGCAGACGCAGCGTTCCATCAATCCGGCCTGAGGATCACGCCTCCCAGAGGAGGTATCGTCAGCCATAGGGAGCAGGGACGGCCGTGCGACGGCTCCTCCGAGGCCCAGACCCCGCCGCCGTTGCCAATCCCGCCGCCCCAATAATCGCGGGCGTCGCTGTTGAGGAGCTCCCTCCAATATCCGCCCCGCGGCACTCCCACGCGGTAGCCGGCGCGCGGCACCGAGGTGTAGTTCAGGGCCACGAGGACCGGGCGGCCGCGGTCCTTGTCGTAGCGCAGGTAAGTGAGCACGCTCGCGTCGCAGTCCGAGCAGTCGACCCATTCAAAGCCCGCCTGCTCGGTGTCGAGCTCGTGCAGAGGCGGGGTCTCGCGGTAGAGGCGGTTTAAGTCCGCGACGAGGCGTTGGACCCCCTGGTGCGGCTCCCACTGCAGGAGGTGCCAGTCGAGGCTCTTCTCGTGCCACCACTCGTCTCGCTGGGCGATCTCGCCGCCCATGAAGAGCAGCTTCTTGCCCGGCTGGGTCCACTGGTTGAGGAAGAGGGCGCGCAGGTTCGCGAATTTCTGCCAGTCGTCACAGCCCGACATCTGCGTGATCAGGGAGCACTTCCCGTGGACGATCTCGTCGTGCGAGAGCGGCAGGATGAAGTTCTCGTGCCAGGCGTAGAGCATCCGGAAGGTGAGCTGGTTGTGGTGGTACTTGCGGTGGATGCCGTCCTTCTTCATGTAGACGAGCGTGTCGTGCATCCACCCCATGTCCCACTTGTAGCCGAAGCCGAGGCCCCCGACGTAGGTGGGACGGGAGACTCCGCCCCAGGAGGTCGACTCCTCTGCGATCATCTGGATGCCCGGGTGGTTCTTGTAGGCCTCCTCGTTCATCCTGCGCAGGATGTCGATCGCCTCGATGTTCTCTCGGCCGCCGTACCGGTTCGGGATCCATTCCCCGCTCTTGCGCGAGTAGTCCCGGTAGAGCATGGAGGCCACGGCGTCCACGCGCAGGCCGTCGACGTGGTACTTGTCGAGCCAGAAGAGGGCGCTGGAGATGAGGAAGCTGCGGACCTCGTGGCGGCCGTAGTTGAAGATGAAGCTCGCCCAGTCCGGGTGGAAGCCCTCGCGGCTGTCCTGGTGCTCATAGAGGTGCGTGCCGTCGAAGAAGCCGAGCCCGTGAGCGTCGGTCGGGAAGTGCGAGGGCACCCAGTCCAGAAAGACGCCGATGCCGTTCTGGTGGAGCCGGTCGATGAGGAACATGAAGTCCTGCGGGGTCCCGAAGCGGCTGGTCGGCGCGAAATAGCCGGTCGTCTGGTAGCCCCACGAGCCGCCGAAAGGGTGCTCCATGACGGGGAGGAACTCGACGTGGGTGAACCCCATGCGCTTGACGTACTCCACCAGCTTCGTGGCCAGCTCGCGGTAGTTGAGCGAGCGTCCGCCCTCCTCGGGCACGCGCATCCAGGAGCCCAGGTGGATCTCGTAGATGGAGACCGGCGCGCGCATGCCGTTCCTGTCCCCCCTCTTGGCCATCCACTCGCGGTCTGCCCACTCGTAAGAGATGTCCCAGACCACGGAGGCGGTCTTGGGCGGGATCTCGGTATGGAAAGCCAGGGGATCGGCCTTCTCGATGCGGTAGCCGTGATGGTTCGAGTGGATAAAGTACTTGTAGTTCGTGCCCTGGCCGACCCCGGGAATAAAGCCTTCCCAGATGCCGGAGGGGCCTTTCGGGTGCAGGCGGCGGCTGTCGCGGTTCCAGCCGTTGAAGTCGCCGATGACCGAGACCTTCCGGGCGTTCGGAGCCCAAACGGCGAAGTAAACGCCCTCGACCCCGTCCTTGTCATGGGCGAGATGCGCGCCGAGCTTGTCATAGAGCCTAAACTGCGTGCCTTCGTTGAAGAAGTGAAGGTCGTCTTCGCTCAGCAGGGTCGGGCAGTTCGGCAGGAGTCTCTTGCGGGATCTTATCTGTGCCATATCTGTGCCTTGGTCATGATGCGAAGGGGTACTGCAGATCGAAGGGTTCCTGCAGGCCTGCGGCTTTGAGGAATCCGTTCCTCACCCCGGCCTCCTTGTCGCGCCAATCGGTCTCCGTCGCCTCGGGCGGCATGTCGACGGAGCCGCCCGCGATCATGTCGTGCCCGCCGGCCGAGCCGAGCCCGAGCAGGCGGGTCAGTATGCGTCCGGCCCGGGCCTCCGCCTTGCGGGAGCGCAGGGAGACGTAGAGCCGGCCGCTGAAGCGTCCGGTGCAGAATGACCAGCGCATCTTCTCATGCGTGAGCAGGAAATCGGCCATCTGCGCGACCCGGTCCGGCGTCGGCACATCGCGCAGGTGGACGCCGATGATGTCGCGCAGGACGAAGGCGTCGCGGATCGCCCGGCCCAGCAGGCCGAAGAAGGCCGGCGGGCGGGGGGGGTTCTGGATGCGGGCGAGCGCCTTCGTGTTGCTCTTCTGGATCAAGGTGAGGTAGACCTGCACGTCGCGGGGGCCCGCGTCGCGGCCGAGGTTCTCCGTCTCCGAGCTGATGCCGTAGGACAAGGCTGTCGCAAGGCGCGATGGAACCTCCAGCCCGCTGCTGAAGAGGGCCTCAGCCAGGAGCGTCGACGTCGCGCCGGCCGTCTCGTCGATCCAGATGAAATCGGCCTGGGTCTGTGGGTGCGGGGGATGGTGGTCGATGACGAGCGTCGCCTTCCTGCGCCTCTTGAAGGAGTTGTTCTGGAACGGGGGCTGGGTGTCCACCAGGGCCACGTGCTCGTAGCGCTTGATGTCGTTCTCCCGCAGGGGGTTGATGGGGATGCGCAGGGTCTTCGCCATGGCCCGGTTCTCGATGCGGCCGATGATGCCGCCGTAGGCGATGCGCGTGCGGATCCCGTGGAGCTTCTCGGCGAGGAAGGCAAGGGCGCTGGCCGTGGCCATCGCGTCCGGGTCCGGGTGGTTGTGCACGAGGATGAGGAGCGGCGAGATCGACTGGCCTTTCGCGGATAGGAACTCCAGCAGGGCCTGCGCCGAGCCCGGACCCTCGTGGTTCATTTGCGGGCCAGGCGGACCTTCACCGTGGGCGGGTCCACGCGCACGAGGACCAGGCTCTCCGGGAGCGAGAAGAAATCGCGGCTGAGGATGATGTCGAGCTCCCCGGGCTCGGCTCTCGAGACGTCCAGATGGGCGCGCAGGCGCGAGGAGTCGAGGAGGTAGAGGTCCCGCTGGGGGCCGGCGAGGGTCGCGCGCACCGCCGGCGGCTCGACAGCTTCGAGCCGCAGCGAAGCCGGGACGTTGTGCAGGGAGACCGGAACGTCGTAGTCGCGCAGGACCGCCTTGGAGCTGTGCACGAAGTGGAACCAGAGCCCGAAGCTCAGCAGCACCGCCGCGGCCTTCTCGCGCAGGTTCCTCGCCCAGACCGGCTTCTCGCAGGCCTGCGGCAGCTTCTCGTGCAGGAAAGCGTCGATCTCGGCCCTCAGGGTCCCGAGGTCCTTGATCTCGCGGAGATCCCCGCCCTGGGCGATGGAGATCGTGCCGCGCTCCTCGCTGACCACGAGGCAGAGGGCGTCGGTGAGCTCCGAGATCCCGAGGGCGGCCGCGTGCCGGGTCCCCAGGCGGGCGTTCTGCGCGAGGTCCTTGCCGAGGGGGAGGTAGACCCCGAAGCGCTCGACGAGCTTGTTCCCTACGACGACGGCCCCGTCGTGGCCTTCCGAGTGGGGGTCGAAGATGCTCTTGAGCAGGGCCCTCGAGATCTTCCCTCCGAGGTCGTAGCCCTCGGTGATGTGGCGCTCGATGGGGTCGCGCCCGCGCAGCACGATGATCGCCCCGCTGCGCTCCTGGGCCAGCTCGCCCAGAGTCTGGACGAGCTCCTCGGTCTCGATGCTCGCAGGCGCCAGGCGCCGGCGGAGGCTGAGGACCGCGAGCCGCTCGAAGAAGTGACGCAGCTCCTCCTGGAAGATGATGATGATGGCGAGCAGGAAGACGGCGAAGAAGCCCTGGAAGATGTAGGCGGTCAGGACCAGGTTCAGGATGCGGGCGATGATGTAGACGCCCGTGAGGATGAGCATCCCGATCGCCACGAAGGCCGCCTTGGTCCGCTTGAACCAGGACCAGGCGAGGTAGAGCAGGACCGAGACGATCGCGATGTCGAGCGCGTCGGTCAGGCTGAAACCGGCGAGGAAGGACAGGAGTTTGCCCACGGTGCAGGGAGATTAAAGGAAATCCGCTCCGACGGGGCAAGTACACGCTTCAACTCACGTAAGATGACCCTGAAAACCTGGTCGTCAACTCATCTAAAATGTCCCCGAACGGAGCGTTATATTCCATTTGGAGGGAACCAAGATGGGTCCGTCGGCAAGGAGGGAGTACGTGCGGAGCCTGGCCGGTGGCTGCGCCAGAGCATCCCCATCCAGACCGAATCGTGGGATGTTCCGGAGCCGGGTTATACAGAAGTGGATACGGTGAGCCATTCCGGGCCATCAGCCGCGGGCGTCTTTGGCTACAGCCTCGACGAGGTGGATTTGTTCTCAGGCTGGACAGAGGTGATCGCGGTACTGGGCAAGAAAGCCGAGGAGATCGTGGCCGCGCAGGAGGAAATACGGCAGGCGTTGCCCTTCGAGCAGAAGGGCATGGATTCGGACAACGGCGACGAGTTCATCAACTATGCGATGGATCGCTATTGCCAGGACACCACCACCTACAGCGTTTCCGCAGCCGGCCCAACAAGAAGGACGACCAGGCGCATGTGGAGCAAAGAAATGGCACGCACGTGCGCCAACTCATCGGCTGGGATCGCTACGATACGCCGGAGGCCGTCGCAGCCATGAACAGCCTCTACCGTGGGGAGTGGCGCTTATTGCCCAACCTCTTCCTGCCTTCGGTAAAACTGGCCGACAAAATCCGTGTGGGCTCGCGGATCAAACGGGTCTACAGCAAAGCCCGGACGCCGTTGGATTGAGCTGTCATTGCACCGGAACATGCCATTAGGCAATACCCATTAAAGGGTGGCGGAAGGTATCGACACGTCAGACAAGGCGCATTCGCAAACGCGCATAGTGAAGGAACTTCAAATATCAAGCAACCCACATAGCATGCTTTGTCCGGACCAGGCGAGACGCATGCGCCATCAGCTTTTAGAATCTTGACTTGTTACTCACATTCCCTGAACATAAACGCATCGACATGTCTTGCGGTCAATCAAAATTGTACAGAAGTTGCCCGGCAATTTTACCTTGCCTCTGTAGAAGATACCAAAACGATCCGAATAATCATGCACCTCAGGCGGATCATACTTCTTCAGATCGACGCGCCAAGACGCGCATTTATTTGCAAACTCGACGATTCTCGGGTCGTCAACTTTGAGCTTATCGCAATCTTTGAGCTTGCCACATGCACAACTCAGAAAGGAACAAATAATTACAACATAAATTAGATCAACGTCGCGAGCGCATCTCATCAAGCCTCCACAGTGTGCGAACAATCGGGGGCATCAGTGGCATGTCGTCAGTTTCAGATCTTCTTGAGAATTTGTGTATTTTTCTAATTCCCACCTGCAAAAGAACGAAGGATTCTGCTTTAGCTTATTTTTGAAGCACGAGATTGCCTTTGAACTTGCCCGGCATTCCGAATAGTCTACGAACTGCTGGTACTCTTTACCCTCCCCCATCGGAATATGTGTGCCTGGTTCTTTGCCAGCGCAACCTAGAACAAATTTCACCTGCCAGTCGGCTACATGCACTTTCTCATGCTGCGTCACGCAATCCCTTATGCCACAAGGTGCGTCATCTGCAAAATTCATTTGAGGCCTATAATCTCCTGCCCCGTCGCATTCAATCGCGGCGTCGGGCTTCCTCAGCAAAAAATTGCGCAATTCCCACGCAATACCCCAACTCATATCCGCCATCGCCGTCCAGGCTTCCTCGATTTTGCTCGGCGAAGGCTTGCCTCCACATGTTCCATCTGCGTTTGCCACCACTCCCTTATGCAGCGTCCCTGAAGCATCGCAGCAGTCCTTCTTCGGGTCGTATGCAGTGCCTGCGCAATCAGGCATGCATGTCTCTGAGCCAAGAATATTCCACCAGGGTGGTTTCACCAGAACCTGGCCTTTCGGGCAAACGCACATCCCGGCGGAGTTCAGAATCAGACTTTTTCCGCTTGCATCCGCTTGTGACTTATGTCACATTTTACGCGTTCGCGCGTATATAGATTAGGGTCTCTTGTGGCTTACAAAATCCTCATCGTCGACGACTCTCCCCTCTCCCGGGTCATGCTCAGGGAGATGCTGGAGTCTCTGGGTCACCGCGTGGTGGGCGAGGCGGACTCCGGGCAGGGCGCCATCGACGGCTTCCTGAAGCTCAAGCCCGACGTCATGACCCTGGACATCTCCCTGCCGGACATGGACGGCATCCAGGTGCTCCGGAACATCCGGCTCAAGATGCCCCGCGCCCGGGTCATCCTCGTCACGGGCAATGACCAGAAGAAGATCCATGATCAGGCCGAGCAGCTCAAAGCCCCCCAGGTCGCCAAGCCTTTCACCATGCAGGCCCTTTCGGACGCCCTGGCCCTCGCCTTTGGAAGTCCCGGCAAGCCCTTATGACCGGCGGCTTCTCGATGGATCAGAAGGCCGTCGTGGCGCATCTGTTGGAGAGCGGCGCGGAGATGAGCGCGGCCCGGCTCGCCGCCTTCTCCAACGCCAACTGCAGGCTCGTCTCCTCCAGCATGGACCTGCTCACGATCGCGGGCGCGGTCAACGTCTTTCAGGCCGACACGACCGGGCATCTCGGCGCGCACATGCGCGCGCAGCCGCCGCAGTCGCCCATCACGCTCGACTGCCTGGTCGTCTTTCCCAGCAAGAGCGTCATGGCCCTGGCCGCGGCCATCGTTGGGAAGGGCGGCTCGAAGCTCCAGGCGGTCCCGGACCGGCTCAACGCCGTCATCGGCGAGCTGGGCAACATCCTGGGGCAAGGCGTGGTGAGCGTGCTGGCGGACAAGCTGGGAACCTCCATCATCCTCTCGGTGCCGCAGGTCATGCTGGGCTCCAAGTCCGAGATTCTCTCCAAGGCCTTCTACCATATCGGGGGCAAGGGGCACGCGATCATCCTTTCCCACATGGAGCTGGGCTCGGAGAACGCCTCCACCTCCTGCAGCCTGATCCTCGCCTTCGAGACGGACGTCATCCGGCGCCTGCTAGGGCCCTCCCGGCCGGCCTGATAGAAATTCCGATCAGGGCTTAGCCCCGGCGGAGAGCGGGACAGCCGCGGCCAGCCACGTCCCAGCTGCCGCCAGGCCCGCGGCGGGGTAGGCCCAGCCTGGAAGCGCGCCAAGCGCGGTCTGGATCAAGGAGATCAGGCCTGCGGTCGCGCCCTTGGAGAAGCGGTAGTTGAAGGCGTCCACCACCTGCTTGGCGCGGTACCTGGCGTCGTAAGACAAGGGGATGTAGAGCAGTTCCTTGCTGGCCCGGAAGATGGAGTAGTCCGCGGCCTTAAACATGAGCAGGGATAAAGCCGCGGCCGGCAGGACGGGCCAGGCGAGCATGAGCCCGGAGGTCGCCAGGTGCATCGCCGGGATCCCCAAAAGGGTCGCGGCCAGCGGCAGGCGCTTGAGCAGGAGCGGCGTCAGCACGAACTGCATGAAGAAGGCCGTGCAGTTCGTCGCGGCCCAGAAAGTTCCCAGGTAGGCGGAGCGAGCGTCCTTGAGCGGATGCGTGATCTCCAGGAGCTGGTAGAAGCGCAGGCTCCCGACCGTGGCGAAGACCTGCGAAAGGAAGACCACGCCGGCGATCAGCAGGAGTATGCGGCTCTTGAAGACGAGGCGCAGGCTCGCGGGGTCCAGGGCCGAAGGCCTCTCCTTGGAGGAGGGCTGGGGCTCTCCTGCGAGCCGGTATGCCGCGAAGGCCAGGGCCGCGGTGGGGATCAGCATCAGTCCGGACAGGAGCACGAACTGCTCGGAGCCTATCCGCTCGGCGAAGCGGCGGAGCAGGAGGCCGCCAGCGATGGGCCCGATGGAGGCCCCGCCGAGGATGGGCCCGTTGAAGACCTTCGCGTCGTACTGGTTGAGCGTGCTGTCGATGAAGGACCAGAACTGCTCCACGATGATCACGATGTAGGCTTCGGTGAAGATGTAGAGAGCGGCGACCGCGCTTTTGTGCCCGCTTCGAAGGACGCCGTAGCAGGCGAAGAACACGAGAGCCGAGGAGGCCAAGGAGGCGTGAAGCGTCCGATGGCCGCCCAGCTTGCTCAGCGCGAGGCCGTATATGAAGATCAGCAGCGCCATGACCACGGGGACCAGGGTCATGGCGTAGGGCATGTTCTTGGAGCCGAAAGCTTCCAGGAACATGGACGCCGCGGTGGTCCGGACGAACTCGTAGCCGCAGACCAGGCAGGTGGCCGAGACCGAGATGCAGGCCATCGCCGCGATCAGCCTTCCGCGGTCCCTGCCCGCGGAAAGGCTCATGCGAGGATGTCCGCCAGAGCCGCGTCCAGCTCCGGATAGCGGAACTTGAACCCCGCACCCACGAGCTTCTTCGGAACAGCGCGCTGACCCGTGAGCAATATCTCGGCCATCTCCCCGATCAGCAGCTGGAGAGCGAAGGCCGGGACCCGGACAAAACTTGGACGGCCAAGCGCTCGGCCCAAGGCCCGGCAGAACTCCTCCATCCTGGCCGGATGCGGAGCCGCGAGGTTGACGGGGCCGGAGACCGGGTTCTCCAGCAGGAAGAGGACGGCCTCGACCGCGTCCTGGCGGTGGATCCACGGCATCCACTGCCGGCCCGAGCCGAGCGGCCCTCCGATGAAGAGCTTGAAGGGGGGGAGCATCCTGGAAAGGGCTCCGCTGTCTCGGCCCAGGACGATCCCGGTCCTCAACAAGGCCACGCGCAGGCCGAAGTCCGCGGCCTGCGAAGCCGCCTCCTCCCAGCAGGCGCAGACGTCCGCCAGGAAGCCCGAGCCGCGAGGATGCTCCTCAGCCGCGTCGCCCTCCGGGACGTCTCCGTAGTAGCCGACCGCTGAAGCGTTGACGAGGGTCTTGGGCCGCCGGGCGGCCTTGCCCGCGGCCATGACCACGGCCCGCGTGGCGCAGATGCGGCTCTGGAGGATGCGGAGCTTGCGCTTCTCGGTCCAGCGCCCGGCCGCGATGGGCGTTCCGGCTAGGTTGATGACGGCGTCCGCGGCATCGAACTCCGCCTCCCAGGGCCCGGGTTTCGGCGGGTCCCACGAGGCGGCGCGCGCCCCGGCCGGCAAGGCGGGGCAGCGGCTTCGGGTCAATACGACGGCCTCATGGCCTGCGCCGACCAAGCGCGCTGATATCGCTTGCCCGATGAACCCGGTTCCGCCGGCCAGGATGATCTTCACGATGTCCGCGCATAGATTATCATATACTTCCCCTCAGCCGTGGTCGCCCTGGCGCTTCCGACAACGCTGCTGTTGACCGGGCCGGGGACATGGCCGAAGCCTTCCTTGATAAGCCCTTCCCGGAGGGCCCCAAGACCCTCATGCCTTTGCGCTGGCCCCGCTACGCCCTTCCGGATTGAAAATTAGCACTCAAAAGGGGGGATTGACAATTTAGAAGACCTTTCGTATAATAGCAGTCACTAGCATTGAGTGCTAGTAAACGCAGTCCCCCGAATTCCGTGAGGATGACGCGAAGACCCGGGGGTCAATATAGAGGAGGGAAGCATGGCAGAAGCGACACTCGTCAACGTGAAGCTCACGCCGCTGGGCGACCGGGTTCTGATCAAGCCTATTGAGCAGAAAGAGGTCCGCAAGGGCGGCATCATCATTCCGGACACCGCGAAAGAGAAGCCCCAAGAGGGCGAAGTCGTCGCGGCCGGTCCGGGCAAGACGACCGAGGAGGGCAAGGTCCTGCCGATGTACGTGAAGAAGGGCGACCGCGTCCTTTACGGCAAGTATTCCGGCACCGAGATCAAGATGGACGAGATAGACATGCTGATCGTCCATCAGGACGATGTTCTCGGCATCTTGAAGTAGGACGCGATCCAGAGGAGGATAGAGGAAGATATGGCGAAGCAAATAGTTTATGGTGAAGAGGCGCGCGCGCGCCTGAAGTGCGGCGTCGAGAAGCTGGCCAACGCCCTGAAGCCGACGCTCGGCCCCAAGGGCCGCTCCGTCGTGCTCGACAAGAAGTACGGCTCTCCGTCCATCGTCGACGACGGGGTGGCCATCGCCAAAGAGATCGAGCTGAAGGACCCGCTTGAGAACATGGGCGCCCAGCTCATCAGGGAAGTCGCCTCGAAGACCAACGACGTGGCCGGCGACGGCACCACCACGGCGACGGTCCTCGCCCAGGCGCTGATTAACGAGGGCATGCGCAACATCGCGGCCGGGGCCAACCCGATCCACCTGAAGCGCGGCATCGAGAAGGCGGTCTTGGCCGTGGTCGCCGAGATCAAGAAGGCCTCCAAGCCCGTGAAGACGAAGGAAGAGAAGGCCCAGGTCGCGACGATCTCCTCCAACGACCGGCAGATCGGCGAGCTGATCGCCCAGGCTATGGAGAAGGTCGGCCACGAGGGCGTTATCACCGTCGAGGAAGGCAAGTCCGCCGAGACGACGCTCGAGGTGGTCGAGGGTATGCAGTTCGACCGCGGCTACGTTTCCCCGTACTTCGTCACGGACGCGGAGCGCATGGAAGCCGTGATCGAGAACCCCTACATCCTCATCACCGACAAGAAGATCTCGGCGATGAACGACCTCCTGCCGGTGCTCGAGAAGATCGCGCAGTCCGGGAACCCGTTCCTGCTGATCGCCGAGGACGTGGAGGGCGAGGCCCTGGCCACGCTCGTGGTCAACAAGCTGCGCGGCACCCTCAAGTGCGCGGCGGTCAAGGCCCCCGGCTTCGGGGACCGGCGCAAGGACATGCTGGAGGACATCGCGACGCTCACCGACGGCAAGGTCATCAGCGAAGAACTGGGCGTCAAGCTCGAGAAGGCCGGCCTGGACATGCTCGGCAAGTGCAAGCGCGTGGTCGTCGACAAGGAGAACACCACCCTGGTCGGCGGCGCGGGCAACAAAGGCGAGGTCAACAAGCGGGCGGAGCAGATCCGCAAGCAGATCAAGGACACGACCTCCGACTACGACCGCGAGAAGCTCGAGGAGAGGCTGGCGAAGATCTCCGGCGGCGTGGCCGTCATCAGCGTGGGCGCGGCGACCGAGACCGAGATGAAGGCCCGCAAATCCAAGGTCGAGGACGCGCGCAACGCGACCAAGGCCGGCGTTGAGGAAGGCATCGTCGCGGGCGGCGGAGCGACCCTGCTGCGAGCCTCCAAGAACCTTGAGACCCTCAAGGGCGAGGACGAGGACGAGACCACGGGCATTCGCATCGTGAAGAAAGCCCTGGAAGCGCCCCTGCGCCAGCTCGCGTTCAACTCGGCTATGGACGGCGCCGTAGTCATCGATAAGCTGCTGAGCCTGAAGGAAGGCTGGGGCCTGAACTGCGAAACGAGCGAGTACGTGGATCTCGTGAAGGCCGGCATCGTGGACCCCGCGAAAGTGGTCCGCTGCGCCCTCGAGAATGCCGCATCGATCGCGGGCACCCTGCTCATGACGGAATGCCTCGTGGCCGACATCCCGGAGAAGAAGGAATCGCCCGCTCCGCACATGCACGGCGGCGACGAGTACTGAGCCGGAAGCGGAATCGGTCCTTAGAACGAAGAAGCCCCGGCCCTCGCAAAGAGGGCCGGGGCTTCCGTTTGCGGGTTTAGATCGTTTTTCTCCTGCCTTTGAAGGTGTAGCGCTTAGTCCTGCCGTCCGTCTCTTGCCAGAGGACCGTTCCCTCGATGCGGTCCCCGCGCGCAACGCCCTGCCACTGCGAAGTGCCGCCGCCCTGCAGGTCCATGGAGGCCTGCCAGGCCTTTCCGCCCTCGGCCCCCGCGCTCTCCGAACCGTAGGCCGCCGGGGCAAAGCCCTTCTTGGCGTAGCCCGCCACGGTCAAGAGGCCATCCTCGAAGACAAGCGTGTCCTTGCGGGAAAAAGCGAAGAAGGAGTCGGGCTTCAGTTTGACGTCCCAGGCGGTCCCATCGAGATTCTTCCCTGATCGGTACGCGTAGGCCAGGGCGGCGGCGACGAGCGCGGCGAGGAACAGGGTTCTCATGCGTCGGGTGCAGCCCAAGAAGCAATGCTGAATCTAGTGTAGCCCCGGCCCCGGGGAGTGTCAATGTTCTGGATGTTACATCGCCGAGCTGCGCTTGCCCCGGATATTGACATTCAAGTATTTAAGTATTATAATATTTGTATGAGGACAACCATTGAGCTCACGGACGAACAGCGCGGCGCCCTACTCGAGCTTGCGGGGCGCAGGGGCCTGAGGGGATATTCCTCCCTGGTCCAGGAGGCCTTAGACCGCTATCTCGGCATCCGGCCCGCCGCGGCGCCCAAAGGGGGCGCGCTTGCCGAGCCTAGGGCCGGGGACGATCTCCTGTCCTTTCTCAACGACGGCTTCTCCAGCGGCAGGCCCGACGGATCCTCCCGCCACGACGACTATATCTACCGCTCAAGATGAGGAGCGTCTTCGCGGACGCCAGCGGGCTGATCGCGTTGAGGGATTCCGGCGACGGCGGCCACGGCGCGGCAACCGCCTGGCTGGGGGAGGCGCTGTCGTCGGGAGGGCTTAGGCTCGTCCTGACGAACTATGTCCTGGCCGAGGTCCACGCCTTCTTCTGCAGGACGCCGTCAGTGGCCTTGGCGTATGTCGAGAAGATCACAGGCGATCCGAGGTTCCAAGTCGTCAGGGCGGGCCTCGCGGATGAGGCGGCCGCGTGGGCCCTTCTCAAGAGGGCGCCGGACAGGGATTATTCCTTCGTCGACGCCGTCAGCTTCGCGGTGATGCGCCGCCTTCGCATATCCGAGGCGTTGGCGTTCGACAAGCACTTCAGACAGGCCGGCTTCAGGGTCGTCGTCTGACGAGGCGGTCTTCGGGAACTCGGAGTGAGGGAAGCCCCCGCTAGAAGTCTTGAGGGCCGAAAGTTGATGTGATTGAGTCAAGTTGATCTCGGCCAAAGTCTTGAACCCGTCGTCCATGATGGACGAGTGGTGGACGAAAAGATCCTTGGAGGGGAAAGGGAGAGGGGCGCAAGGGGTCTTGACAGATTTCAGTTTGTACTGTATAATCAGAAATATGAGCAACAGCGTGCGCAAGCGCTCCGAAGAGAT
>JACRDO010000147.1 GCA_016212885.1 Elusimicrobiota bacterium
ACTTCGACCGCATCGCCGCCAAGCACCCCGAGCGGACCGCCTTGGCCTACCGCTCCGCGCTCTCCGGCGAAGAAGAGTCTTTGACCTATGAAGGGCTCAAAGACAAGATCCTGCGCGCCGCCGCGGCCTTCAGCTCCGTTGGCGTGGGCAAGGGCGACCGCGTGGCCATCGTCCACCGCAACGACCCGGCCTTCATCGTCTCCTACTTCGCGCTGGCGCGGCTGGGGGCCGCGGCCGTGCCGATCAACTTCATGGTCCAAAACCCCGAGGAGCTGCGCTTCATGCTGGGCCACTCCGGGGCCAAAGGCGTGGTGACGCAGAAGGATTTCCTGAAGGGGATCTTGGCCGCGAAGCAGGGCCTGGCCTTAAGCAGCGTCTGGGTCAGCGACGACGCTTCAGCCTCGGGCGAGACCCAGCCCTTCTGGAGTTGGGCCGAGTCCTTCGCGCCCTTCAACGGCTCCGTGCCCGTCTCCCCGGAGGACACGGCCGCCATCCTCTACACCTCCGGGACCACCGGGATCCCCAAGGGCGTGATGCTGACCCATGCCAACCTGGCCTCTAATGCCGACGGGACGTGCCAGGCGATAGACTTGAGCTCCGAAGACGTGTGGATCGCTCTCCTGCCCATGTTCCACTCCTTCTGTTGGACCGTGTGCGTGATGATCCCTCTGCGCATGGGAGCCAAGGTCGTGATCTCTCCCTGTCCGGCTCCGCTCGAGCCCTGGCTCGCTTTGCTCAAGCGGCATGGGGTGACTAATTTCACGTCGGTGCCGCAAATCTACGCCCTGCTCGCCAACAAGGCGGCCGGCTACCTGGACTATGCCCTGAAAGAGGGGTTCTTCAAGACGGTCCGGTTCTGCTTCTCAGGCGCGGCGCCCCTGAGCCCCATGACGCACCAGGCATTCAAGGAGGCCTTCGGCCTGGAGATCATCGAGGGCTACGGGCTCACCGAGACCGCTCCCATCGCCGCGCTGAACCGTTCAGGCCGGGTCAAGGTCGGGTCCGTGGGCCAGCCGCTCCCGGGGGGCTTTGTCCGCATCGTAGATGAGGCCGGCAAGGAGCTTGCCGTCGGCATGGAAGGCGAGATCGAGATCAAAGGCCCCAGCGTGATGAAAGGCTACTTCAAGAACGAGGAAGCGACCCGGGAAGCGATCGGCCCGGAGGGCTGGTTCAAGAGCGGGGACATCGGGGCCCTGGATGAGGAAGGGTTCCTCTTCATCCGGGACCGCAAGAAGGACATGATCATCGTGGGCGGCCTCAAGGTGTATCCGGCCCAGGTGGAGAATGTCCTAGCGACCCATCCCGCGGTCCAAGAGGCGGTTGTGATCGGTATCCCGGAAGGGGCTGGCGAGGAGCGCATCAAGGCTTTCCTGGTCCTGCGCAAGGGAGCTTCCGCGGACATCCTCCAGCTCCATCAATTCTGCCGTCAGAACCTGGACCCCTACAAGCGGCCCAAGGACATCGAGATCGTCGAAGAGCTGCCTAAGAACACCCTGCAAAAGACCTTGAAGCGTGTCCTCAGAGAAAGGGAAATAACGAAGAGGGCTGCCCAGCCGTCAAAGGTCCCAGCTTAGCTAGGGCCGTATTCCCTCCGGTTTTTGCCCCATCGGCCCAGCCGTTTTTCCGCCGCGCAGGCATACTAATAGCGTGAAGACAAAGCGCATACGCTTCAAGCCCTTCCTCAGCTCGACGCTATGCGCCGTTTTGTTCCTCCTCTCGCCGGGCGTAGAGCCGTATCTCCTCGCGCAGACCCTCATCCAGGGCTCGGTAGCGGAGTCCGGCGCCTCGGCCGCAGGCGCGGCCGGAGCGGCTGTCAACTCCTCGATCAAGTTCGCGCCGGCCCCGCTCTCCATCGTTCCAACGAACCTCTCCGCCTCGGTCCTGCCCCGGTCAATCGTGCCGAACGTCCAGGTCTCCCCGGTCCATAAGCCCGCGGCCATCATCCAGACCGTTCGGTCCATCCAGGTCCAAGCGCCGGCTGTCCAGCAGGCCCTGCCGCTGATTCAGGCTGTGAAGACGGTCGTCGCGGCCCCGACTGCAAAAGCGCTCATCCCTGCTGAAGCTCCCCGGACCCCAAGCCAAGTTCCAACGGCCCAATCGGTCCTGGAGACCGGCGCTGCGAAGCTCTCCGAGCCGAAGGGCGCTGAAGGACGCAAAGTCGTCCTGGACACCCTCTTCACCGGAACCCGGGTCGACAAATACTCCGAGGACGCACCCGCAGTCGAAACCGGCTCCTCTCTCGGTAAACTCCGCGGCAATCTGCTCAAGCCTGCGGAGACGCGCCAGCCTCCTTCAGAGGCCCGGAACTGGAATGGCGAGCTGCCGGAACTCCTCGCCAAGTCCAAGGTCTACCTCACTCGGGCCGGCCAGGAGCCTGTGGCCGCCACCCTCGCCACCTTGGGCCAGGTCCTGGCCGCGCACCCCGCGCTCAAGCAGTTGCTCAATGAGACCGGGCGCATCCGCTTGGCGCTGGCGAAAGGCAATCCTCGCGGCGGCCTGACCGAAGCCGACGTGGACAAGGTCGAGCATGTCCTCGCAGGCTACGGGGTCTCGGTCAAGATCCAGGTCGAGAACGTGCCGGTAGACTGGAACAAGCCTGCGCCGCCCTCGCAAGAAGAGGGCTCAGCCCAGGCGTCGGACCGGAAGGCCGTAGACTCAGGCAAGCTTTGGCGCTTCGTCCTCGGGCCCATCACCCTGCCCTTCAGGGAGATCTACTACCTCGCGCGCACCCTCGCACTTTCCTACACCCGGCCGACTATGAAGGAGGTCATTGGCGGAATAGTCTCCAAGGCCGTGCCCTCGGTCCTCTCGGTGGGCGTGTGGGTCTCCCTGCTCGCGGGCCATCCCGCGGCCATCGCCGCGGCCATCGGCCTCTCCCTCGGGCTCAACATCTTCCACGGCATCTGGATCAACACCTGGTCCAACCTCCAGAACACCATCGGCAAGCAGCGCGGACTGCAGTACCAAACGATCTTCAACCTCCTCTACGGGCAGTGGTGGGGCGCGCTCTTCCGGTACATCTCGTGGACAGTGGTCCCGAAGACCATCCCGCCCTGGTCCCCCTTGTATTGGA
Organism: Elusimicrobiota bacterium; assembly: GCA_016212885.1. GTDB lineage: Bacteria > Elusimicrobiota > Elusimicrobia > UBA1565 > UBA1565 > UBA9639. The sequence goes on from JACRDO010000147.1 coordinate 3,074, forward strand.
AAGACATGGGGATCTCGACCATCGTGGGGACTTTCTTCGGCACCTTGGGCATCCAGGGCTTGAACGCGCTCTACGACAACGGGCGCCTGACCCGGTTCCAGCGCGGCGCCATCCAGCAGTTCCGGGACCTCGTCATGTGTCTTGGAGGCGTGTTCCTGGGCTCCGGGTCCATGCCCATCTTCTGGGCCATGTTCGCGGTCCAGCAAGGGCTGGACCTCGGGATCTACGTCGTCAGCCGCAAGGCCAAGCGCCGGCCGATCCTCTACATCGCGGATGAGATGACGGCCGCCACTCCGGAGTTCCAGTCCATGTATCCGGTCCAGCCCGGCAGCGTGGAGCAGGAATCCCCGCTCAAGCAGGCCTGGAAGATGCTGCTGGGCAGCCCCCTCCTCAAGCCGGTGGTCTGGCTGGTCAAGAAGCTCCTCTCGGTCCTAGGCAAGAAGAAGTAGCGGCTCCCGCTACGGCACCAATATCCCCACGGCTCAGTCCTCATCTCTTATGCTCCGCTCCGTTCCAATAAGTTATCATACGTATGCTTAGGCCTGATTTCTGGAGACGATATGCCCAAGGCCGCGAAATCCGACAGATTTGAAGCCTCTCTGTGGCAGTCGGCGGACAAGCTGCGCAAGAACATGGACGCCGCCGAGTACAAGCACGTGGCGCTCGGCCTCGTCTTTCTGAAATACATATCCGACGCTTTTGACGTCCTGCACTCCAAGCTCGTCGCCGGCAAGGGCGATTACGAAGGCGCGGATCCGGAAGACCCCAACGAATATACCGCGGAGAAGGTCTTCTTTGTTCCGCCCGTGGCCCGCTGGAAGCGCATCTCAGACAACGCCAAGAAGACCGAAATCCTTCTTGAAAACGGGAAGAAAGTGGATATCGGCGGCTACGTGGACGAGGCCATGGAGGCCATCGAGCGCCAGAATTCTTCTCTGAAAGGGGTTCTTCCCAAGGTTTACGCGAGGCAGAATCTGGACCGGACCAGCCTGGGCGGGCTGATCGATATCATCGGTACGATAGCCCTCGGCAGCGAGGAGGCCAAGAGCAAGGACATGCTGGGTAAGGTGTACGAGTATTTTCTCGGCCAATTCGCGCTTGCCGAGGGGAGGAAGGGCGGCCAATTTTACACGCCCGGCAGCGTGGTGAAGCTGCTGGTCGAGGTGCTTGAGCCTTACGAGGGCCGAGTGTTCGACCCCTGCTGCGGCTCCGGCGGGATGTTCGTGCAGAGCGAGAAATTCATCGAAGCGCACCGCGATCACTACAAGAAGAAGGGCAAGGGCGCGCGCCTGAACCCTGCCGACATGATTTCCATCTACGGCCAGGAATCCAACCAGACGACCTGGCGCCTGGCCAAGATGAATCTGGCCATCCGCGGCATCGACAGCTCGAACGTGAAGTGGAACAACGAGGGCTCGTTCCTCAATGACGCGCACAAGGACCTTAAGGCGGATTTCATCCTGGCCAACCCGCCGTTCAACGATTCCGATTGGTCCGGCGAGCTCCTGAAAGACGACGCCCGCTGGAAGTATGGGGTCCCGCCGGCGGGCAACGCCAACTACGCGTGGATCCAGCACTTCATCTACCACCTCTCGCCCAAGGGCATGGCGGGCTTCGTGCTTGCCAAGGGCTCCTTGACTTCCAAGACCAACGGCGAAGGGGAAATCAGAAAGGCGATCATCGAAGCGGGCCTCCTGGACTGCATCGTCAATCTTCCGCCGAAGCTCTTCGTCAACACCCAGATTCCGGCATGCCTGTGGTTCCTCTCGCGCCGGAAAGAGGGCCGCCTGGACAAGGTGCTGTTCATCGACGCCCGTAACCTCGGTTATCTGGTCAACCGCCGGTCAAAGGACTTTACCGCTGCCGACATCGCCAAGATCGCGGAGACCTATCATCACTGGAAGAACAAAACCGACGGCTACGCGGATGTGCCGGGTTTCTGCAAGTCGGCGCCGCTCGATGAGATCAGGACGAAGGATTACGTGCTTACGCCGGGGCGGTATATCGGCTTGCCGGACGAGGAGGACGATTTCGATTTCGCGGAGCGCTTCGGAAAGCTCAAAGCCGAGCTTGATGAGCAGATGAAAGAAGAAGTCCGGCTTAATGAAATCATTCGCGCGAATCTGGCCAAGCTGGAGTTGAGCAACGGGAGGAAGTAGCTCACTATGGGCAACCCTATTCGCTGGAAACAACGGTTTGAGAATTTTGAAAAGGCGTACGCGCAGTTCGTAAAGATCATCGATATAGGCGAGCTGTCCGATATTGAGAAGATTGCTCTCATAAAAACGTTTGAGTTCACTTTCGAGCTGTCTTGGAACACACTGAAGGATTATCTTGAGGAAGAGGGCTTTGACCTCAAGAGTCCCAAGGGTGTGCTCAGGCAGGCGTTCCAATCTGAGCATATAGCCAATGCCGAGATTTGGATGGAGGCCCTAAAGCAGCGGAACAACACGGCACATAATTACGATGCCGACGTTATGGAAAAGACGGTAACTTTTATCCGCGATCTGTTTTATCCGCAACTCAGGGACTGGCGCTTTGCTTTCAAGAAGGAATACGACAAGAAATGAAGTTCGGCCTCTCTGACGGTCAGCTTCGACAGGTTCAAGCTGTTCTGTCGAAGTTCCCAGCCATTACCGAGGCCGTTGTGTTCGGCTCCCGCGCCATGGGGAATTACAGGGAAGCGTCGGACGTGGATTTGGCGCTGAAGGGCGATGTGACCGCCAAAATAGTAGCGGATGTTAAGTATGCGTTGGAAGAGGAGACGTACCTGCCGTTTTTCTTTGACGTTATCGCGTACGTGACCATGGATGCGCCGAAGTTGAAGGAGCATATAGACAAGTGCGGGGTGACGCTTTATAGGGCGGGGTGGAGGGAATACCGGTTTCCTGATTTTGTCCAAATGGCCCCGCAAGTAACCCTTGAACAAGGCGCCAATTATTCTTTTGTGGAAATGTCAGATCTACAGGACGGCAATAAATTTTGCTCGGCTTCGGTTGTAAAACAATTCACTGGCTCCGGCACTAGATTCCAAGATTCAGACACTTTGTTCGCTCGAATTACCCCTTGTCTTGAAAATGGGAAAATTTGCCAGGTGCGAAATCTTTCGGGAGGCAAAGGGTTCGGTTCTACAGAATTTCATGTTTTTAGGGGAAAGAAGGAGGTATCAGATACCGATTTTGTTTTTTATTTATCTCGTTGCCCTGATGTGCGGGATTTCGCAGAGGCGAATTTTCATGGAACCTCCGGTCGTCAACGAGTTCCGAAAGAAGCATTTGACACCTTATTTTTAAATCTCCCACCGCTCCCCGAGCAACGCGCCATCGCCGACGTGCTTTCCAGCCTGGACGAGAAAATAGACCTGCTCCAGCGCCAAAACAGTACCCTGGAAGGCCTAGCCGCGGCTCTTTGGCGCAAGATGTTCGTAGAGGAAGCGGAAACCGGATGGAAAGTTGGCAAATTGGGTGACTTCATAAGAACAACCTCTGGCGGAACTCCCTCAAGGAGGCGACCAGATTACTACGAGAATGGGAATTATAAATGGGTCAAATCCAAGGAATTACACGGCGCGTTTGTCATTGACACGGAAGAGAAGATAACCGATGAAGCGTTAAGCAATTGTTCGGCCAAACTCTTGCCCAAGAATTCATTACTTTTGGCGATGTACGGAGCAACTGTTGGAGAATATGGCATTCTTAGTGAGCAAGCGACGTGTAATCAAGCCGTTTGCGTACTGTTTCCGAATGACAATTATCCGTATACGTTTATCTACATGTTTTTGAAAAAGAACAAAGAAGAAATAATAAACCATGCTGTTGGTTCTGCTCAACAGAACATCAGTCAAAATGTAATTCAAGACTTCGATATATTTCAGCCGAATCGAGCCATAATTCAATTTCACAAATCGGCGGAAAGCCTATTTGACAAAATTAAATCGAACCTCTTTCACATCCGCGCACTTTCCCGCCTTCGCGACACGCTCCTCCCTAAACTCATATCCGGCGAAGTGAGGGTGAAGGCATGAGCGGGACCATTAAGTCGAAGGATCACCAGAAGACCGTTTCCGAGCTCAAAGACTTGGAGATAAAGATTGAAAATCTGACAAAATTTGAGCAAGGGAAAAGTGCTGTCGCGGTCGAGATGGAACTTCTTCAGCAACAGGCAATTGTTGATTTGTCTGAGAGAAAGGCTCAGAAGGGAAAGGCAATCCTTCTTTTTAATGAGAACTCACAAGCACTTTACGAAGCTCCAGGCACACTCTCAATAGACGTTTCAAAGACAGGTTTCAAGTTTGGAGTCACTATTGAACGTTCTGGAAGTCATGGCATCGGCAACATGAAGATATTCTGTTACGATCTCGTTCTTGCACAGATTTGGGTAGAAAAAAGTATTTCTCCTCGGATTCTTATTCATGACAGCATAATCTTTGCAGATGTGGATGAAAGACAAAAAGCATTGGCCCTTGAATTGGCTGCCAGAGAATCGGAAAGGCTCAAATTTCAGTACATATGCACCATGAATTCGGACACAATACCTACCAAGGACTTTAGCAAAGGGTTTAATCTTGATAAGTATGTTAGGAAGACCTTAACTGACGCCTCAGATGACGGCGGCCTATTAGGAATCAGATTTTAGACGTGATCAAATTCACCGAATCCGAAATCGAATCCTTCTCCCTCGACGAACTCCGGCACCTCGGCTTCTCCTACATCCCCGGCCCCTCCATCGCCCCCGACGCCGAAGCGGTGGACGGATTCCTCTTGGCCAATCTCACCCCGCCTTATGCCGCCCCCGAAAAACGCGACAGCTACGACGAAGTCATTCTAAAAAGCGCCCTCGAATCAGCCATAGAACGCCTCAACCCCAAAATCCATCCATCCGCCCGGCAGGAAGCCCTCAAAGCCGTCTTATCCGTCTATTCCCCCCAACTCATCGACGCCAACGAAGCCTTCCACAAAATGCTGGCCGAAGGCGTGCCCGTGGACGTGCGCAAAGGCGGCCAAGATCGCGGCGAGCGCGTCTGGCTCGTCGATTTCCAGAATCCCGAAAAAAACGTCTTCTTCTCCATCAACCAGTACACCGTCATTGAGCGCAACCAAAACAAGCGGCCCGACGTCATTCTCTACGTCAACGGCTTGCCGCTCGTAGTCATCGAGCTCAAGAACCCGGCCGACGCCGACGCCACCATCCGAAAGGCCTACGACCAGATACAAACCTACAAGGCGGTCATCCCCTCGCTGTTCTTCTACAACGCCTTTTGCGTCATCTCGGACGGACTGGAAGCCAAGGCCGGAACCCTCTCCTCCCCGTTCAGCCGATTCCAGGCCTGGAAGACCATCGACGGCGAAAAAGAATCCTCCCCCCACGTAAGCCGGCTTGAAGTGCTCATCAAGGGAATGCTCAACAAGCCGACCTTGCTTGATCTCATCCGCAACTTCATCGTTTTCGAGAAAGACAAGAAGATCGACGCCGAGACCGGCCTCACCCAGATTGAAACCGTCAAGAAAATCGCGGCCTATCACCAATACCATGCGGTCAACAAAGCCCTGGAAAGCACCCGCCTTGCCGCCGAAAAATCAGGCAGCGGCAAAGCCGGCGTCGTCTGGCACACCCAGGGTTCGGGCAAAAGCCTCTCCATGGTCTTCTACGCCGCCAAGCTCATGCGCGGACTCGACAACCCCACCATCGTCGTAATCACTGACCGCAACGACCTGGACCAGCAGCTTTTCGACACCTTTGCCGCCTCGTCGAGCCTGTTGGGCCAAGCTCCTGTCCAGGCCGAGTCTCGCGAACATCTGAAATCCCTGCTCAAGGTGGCCTCCGGCGGCATCGTGTTCACCACCATCCACAAGTTCTTCCCCGAGGAAGGCCGCGCCAAGTACGACGAACTCTCCGACCGCCACAACATCATCGTGATTGCGGATGAAGCCCACCGAACGCAGTACGGCTTCAAGGCCAAATTGATCGACACCAAGGACAAGGCCGGCAAGCGTCTCGCCTACGGCTTTGCCAAATACCTGCGCGACGCCTTGCCCAATGCGGCCTTCATCGGCTTCACCGGCACTCCCGTTGAGAGCACGGATATCAACACCCCGGCGGTGTTCGGAAATTACATCGACAAATACGACATCGCCCAAGCCGTGGAAGACGGCGCCACGGTCAAAATCTACTACGAAAGCCGCTTGGCCAAGGTCAATCTCACAGAGGCGGGCCGCAAACTCGTCGAGGAATTCGACAGGGAAATGACCGAAGATGGGGCTGCGGAAACCCGGAAGGCCAAGGCCAAATGGACCAAGCTGGAAGCCATCGTCGGCCACCCCGAGCGGTTGAAGAACCTTGCCGGTGACATCGTGGCGCACTACGAGAAGCGCGCCGAGGCATTCGACGGCAAGGCCATGATCGTCGCCATGAGCCGCCGCATAGCCGTGGCCCTCTACGACGAGATCATCGCGCTTCGGCCCCAGTGGCATGATGAGGATTTGAAGGCGGGAGCGCTTAAGGTCGTGATGACGTCCTCCTCTTCCGATAAAATGGAGTTCGACCCCGAAGATCCGGACAGCCTGGTCATACCCGCCCGCCATAGAACGAACAAAGAAAGCCGCGCCGTTTTGGCCGAACGCATGAAGGGCCCGAGAGACCCGCTGAAGCTGGTCATCGTCCGCGACATGTGGCTTACCGGCTTCGACGTGCCCTGCCTGCACACCCTCTACGTCGACAAGCTGATGAAGCGGCACACGCTCATGCAGGCCATCGCCCGAGTGAACCGCGTTTTCATGGACAAGCCCGGCGGTCTTGTAGTGGATTACATCGGCATTGGCACGGCCCTTAAAGAGGCTCTCTCTTTTTATGCCGGCTCGGGCGGCAAAGGCGAGCCCGCCGAAACCCAGCAGAAAGCCCTGGACCTCCTGCTTGAGAAAATCGAGGTCGTGCGCCAGATGCTTCACGGCTTCGATTACATGCGCTTCTTCGTCGTGGGCACTTCCGAGCGGCTTTCGCTTATCCTCAAGGCCGAGGAATTCATCCTGGCCCAGGAACACGGCAAAGACCGCTTCATCAAGGAGTCCACGGCCCTTTCAAAACTTTTCGCGCTGGCCGTGCCGCATGAGGAAGCCCTGAAGCTGAGCGATGAGATAGCCTTTTTTCAATCCGTTCGCGCAAGGCTGGTCAAATTCGAAGGCGAGGGCGGCGGAGAGAAGAGTTACGAAACCGCCATACGCCAGATTGTCACCCAAGCCGTGGCCTCGACCGAGGTCGTGGACATCTTCGACGCCGCCGGATTGAAGCGGCCGGATATCTCCCTGCTGTCCGAGGAATTCCTGAATGAAGTGAAAGGGATGGCTCACAAGAACCTCGGGGTCGAGCTTCTGAGAAAAATCCTGAACGATGAAATCCGCGCGCGGCTGAAATTCAACATCACCAAGGGCAAGAACCTCCTTGAAATGCTCGAGGCTTCGATCAAGAAGTATCAGAACAATCTCTTGACGACAGCGGAGATCATCGAGGAGCTGATCTCAATAGCCAGGGAAATCCGAACCGTGGACGGTTTGGCCGGCAAACTGAAGCTGACCAAAGAAGAGTTCGCCTTTTACTCCGCCTTGGAGCTCAACGACAGCGCCGTGCTTGAGCTTGGCGATGAGGCGCTGAAGAAAATTGCCTGCGAAATCGCGAACAAAGTCCGAAAGAACGCCACAATCGACTGGGCCATGAAAGACAGCGCCCGCGCCAAGCTCATGGTCATAGTCCGGCGCACCCTGAACAAATACGGCTACCCTCCCGACAAGCAGCAAAAAGCCATCGATACCGTGCTAAAACAAGCGGAAGTTTTAGCCGATTACTGGGTGGACGCGGCGGAATCGAGCGCCGCGTAAAAGCCGGCAAGCCCCGAGACGCGGACCGCGAAGAAGGCGGTTGCGCGCATGCCGACGGCTACGGCACAAGGATCCCCACGATCGTCGCGGTCATGAAGCAGGCGAGGGACCCGCCCACGAGGGCCCTGACGCCCAGGCGCGCAAGGTCCTGGCGCCGTCCCGGGGCCAGGGCCCCGATGCCGCCGATCTGGATCGCGATCGAGAGGATGTTCGAGAACCCGCAGAGCGCGTAGACCGCGATGACGTAGGAGCGGTAGCTGATCTGGTCCGCCACGTGCGCGGCCGCGTACTGCGACATGTGCAGGTAGGCCACGAACTCGTTGAGGATGGTCTTCTCGCCCATGAGGGTCCCCACGATGGGGCAGTCCTTCCAGGGGACCCCCATGATCCAGGCCACGGGGGAGAGGGCCCAGCCGAGCAGCTGTTCGAGCCCGATATCGGGATGCCCGATGAAGCCGAAGGTATAGTGTAGCCCCCAGTTGACCATCGCGAGAAGGGACATGAAAGCGACCAGCATCGCCCCCACGTTCAAGGCGAGCTGCATGCCCGTGCTCGCCCCGCTCGCCGCGGCCTCGATGACGTTGACGCTCTTGTCGCGGTAGGCGAGCTCGAGCGTCCCCATGGTCTTGGGGCTCCCGGTCTCCGGGATCATCATCTTGGCGATGACGAGCGCGGCCGGGGCGGACATGACGCTCGCCGCGAGCAGGTGGCCCGCCACGTCCGGGAAATAGGGCTTGAGCATGCTCACGTAGGCCACCATGACGCCTCCCGCTATGGTGGCCATGCCGCCCACCATCACGCACAGGAGCTCCGACTCGGTCATCTCCTCGATGTAGGGCCGCACCAGCAGGGGGGCCTCGGTCTGCCCGACGAAGATGTTGGCCGAGGCGCAGAGGGTCTCGGCGCCGGAGGTCCTGCAGGTGAAGGTCATGATGCGGCCGAAGAAGAGCACGACCTTCTGCATGACGCCGAGATAGTAGAGCACCGACATCAAGGAGGAGAGGAAGACGATGGTGGTCAGCACCTGGAAGGCGAAGTAGAAGCCGAGGGAGCCCTGCTTTCCGGGCGGCAGGGCGAGGTTTCCGAACACGAACTTCGCGCCCTCCTCCTGGAAGGCGAGCAGTCCGGTGACGACGCCGTTCATGGCGTCGAACACCCACCTGCCCGGAGGCGTCTTGAGGATGAGCAGGGCGAAGATGAACTGGAGCGCGGTGCCCCAGAGGATGGTGCGCCAGTTGACGTCGCTCTTGTGCTTGCAGAAGAGCCAGGCCGCGAGGACCATGACGGCGGTCCCGATCACGCTCATGAATTGGTGGAAGTTCATCCAAATCCTCCAGGGCGTTCGCTTCGCGGGATTATACCGTTTTTCATATAATCGCCCAATGCAAAACCGACCTGAAGCGGCGCAAGCCCCCCGGAAGTACGAGTGGTTCGTCCTAGGCGACATCAACGGCTTCTTCGGCCTCATGTTCGACAACATGACGGTCCTCTCCTTCCTGGCGGGCATCCTCGTCTTCGTCTTCAAGTACCCGGCCGATATCGTCTACCAGAGGATGTTCCCGGGCACCGCCTTCGGGGTCCTTTTCGGCGACCTCGTCTACACTTGGATGGCCTTCCGGCTCGCGAAGAGGGCGAACAACCCCACGGTGACGGCCATGCCCCTGGGGCTCGACACGCCCTCCACCATCGGCATCGCCCTGACCGTGCTCGGCCCCTGCTTCATGGCCATGAAGGCCAACGGCATGTCCGAGCGGGACGCGGCCATGATGACCTGGTACGTCGGCATGGCCACCATGGTCCTCATCGGCATCGTTAAGCTCATCTTCTCCTTCATCGGGCAGTGGGTCCAGAAGGCGGTCCCCCAGGCGGGGCTCTTGGGGTCTCTGGCCGGCATCGGCCTGGCCCTGATCGGCTTCATCCCCATCGTCGAGATCTTCGGGATGCCCCTGGTGGGCATGATCGCGCTCGGCTTAGTCCTCTACACCCTGGTCGCGGGCATCCGCTTGCCCAAGAACTTCCCCGGGGTCCTCGCCTCCGTGGCCATCGGCACGGCGCTCTACTACATCCTGGCGCCGATGGGGTTGACCGGCGGGACCTACGCCCCGCCGGCAGCTGAGCTGCACCTCGGCTTCCCGATCCCGACGCTCAGCTTCCTCAAAGGCTTCGGCGAGGCGCTCAAGTACCTGCCCATCGCCATCCCGTTCGGCATCCTGACCGTGGTGGGCGGCATCAACGTGACGGAGAGCGCGCGCGTGGCGGGCGATGATTTCAACACGCGGGACATCCTGCTCACCGAGGCCGTCGCCACGCTCATCGCGGGCATCTGCGGCGGGGTCGCGCAGTCCACGCCCTACATCGGCCAGCCGGCCTACAAGCAGATGGGCAGCCGTGCGGGCTACACCCTGCTGACCGGCGTCTTCATCGGCTTAGGCGGCATATTGGGCTACGTCGGCTTCATCGTGGAGCTCATCCCCCGCGCGGTCATCGCGCCCATCCTCATCTTCGTGGCCCTGGACATCATGTGCCAGGCCTTCCTCGCCTGCCCGGCGCGCCACGCCCCGGCGGTGGCCTTCGCCTACTTCCCGACCGTGGCCCGCCTGCTCCAGATCAAGCTCTCCAACCCGGACTACGTCCCGGCCGCCAACTTCGCGGCGCTGATGGCGGCGAAGGGGAAAGGCCTGCCGGAGCTGCTGGTGACCGTTGCGCTCGGCAACGGGTTCATCCTCACCGCGATGCTTTGGGGAGCATTCGTCGCCAAGCTCGTGGACCGTCAGCTCAAAGCGGCGTCCATATATCTGTGGATCTGCGCGGTCCTGGCCTTCTTCGGCATCATCCACTCGGCCATCCCGGACGGGAACATGTACCTGCCGTGGAACCTGGAGGGCATAGCGCGGCAGATCCCCTACCAGTTCGCCTCAGGCTATGCGGTCCTGGCCATCCTCCTGCTGGGGCTCTCCTTCACGAAGGAGAGCCAGGGGGCGCCGCTGGAGCACGGGCAATAGCGCCGGACACTAAGGCCGAAACCCGATCTGCCTGGGCGGGTCTTTGGGCGGCGTCGTCAACTCTTGGATAGCGTCGAAGATGTTCTGAATATGACAATCATGGCCCTCGATCCGCCGCTCCAATTCTTGAAGTTTGGCGGCCAGCTCCCTGTGAAGGGCCAGCGTCTCACGCAGCTTGACGAAAGCCCGCATGATGGCGATGTTGACCTGGATAGCCCGGGTGCTCTTGAGAACGCTTGAAAGCATGGCCACGCCTTGCTCAGTGAAGGCATAAGGGGCGTACTTGATGTTCTGGCCGCGCTTCAAGGTCACGATTTGTGACCTTGAAGCCTCAGCCTCCTCGATGGTCAGCTGAAACATGAAGTCGGGAGGGAATCGTTCGATGTTGCGCTTGACGGCCTGGACGAGGACCTTCGGCTGCACTTCGTAGAGACCGGCAAGGTCCGTGCTCAGCATGACCTTTGTGCCGCGGATCATGAAGATGACCCGTTCAACCTGCGCGGAGTCGTCAATCGGTTCCATCCTACCCTGTAATACGAGTGAGAAGAGAAAAGTTCCCCCTTTTCAACTGCCAAGCATTGCGGACTATACTATGAAGCCGCCGTTTCTGTGCGCGCCGCGAAGATTTATATCGGAAGACACTGGGTACGGCGCGCATATTTCTTGTAGCTCTGAGCGGTGAGCTCTGAGCCACGACTTTATGAAGACCGTTGACGACAGCTCACGGCTCATGGCTCATAGCTTTTGGGCTGCGGGCGAAGCCCGCGCTATGATATGCTTGCGATCGATGACCGGGCGGATCGTCGTGACAGGTTCCTTCAGCTACATCGGCGCTGCCGTCTCGGCCGAACTCCTCCGGCGTGGATTCGTCGTCCACACGCTGAGGAATCGGCGTCCTCCGGCTGGGACCACGATCACCCATGCGCCCCTGCGATTCGATCCGGATCATCTCCTTCGGGAGCTGACAGACGCCGCGGCGTTCATAAACACCTATTGGATTCGCTTCCCTTGGGTAGGCCGGGGATTCTCTGACGCCGCAAGGGATTGCGCGACGCTGATCGAGGCTGCGGCTCATGCTCGGGTGGGACGGATAGTCCACGTGAGCGTCAGCAATGCCTCGGAAGCCTCCGGCCTTGAGTATTATTCCGCCAAATCCGAAGTGGAGCGCTTGGTCCGGAGCGCTGGCCCGAACTATGCCATCGTGCGGCCCACTCTCGTCGTTGGCCCGGCAGATGTCCTGACCAACAACATCGCCTGGCTCTTGCGCCGGTTCCCCTTCTTCCTGCTGCCTGGAGGCGGGGCTTATCGCCTGCAGCCCGTGACCCTCGAGGATGCGGCTCGCCTGGTCGTTGACGCCGCTCTGGAGGCCGGCAATTTGGAGGAAGATGCCGCTGGCCCGGAGATATTCACCTTTGCCGAATATGTGCGTCAGGTCGCCTCAGCTTGCGGCCTGCGCCGACTGTTCTTGCCGGCGCCCGATCCGATTGTGCTTAGTGCCCTGGGACTCCTGAAGCCTTTTCTGCGGGACATCGTGTTGACGCGAGACGAGTTGGCCGGGCTTCAACAGGAGCTATTGGTATCGCGCAAGCCGGCTCTGGGACGAAAATCCGTTTCCGCGTGGATTCAGGCGAACGGCTCCAAGCTCGGGCGCGAGTATGTCAACGACCTTGACCGCCATTTTCGTTCCGACGCAAAGAAACCCATCGTCAGCGTCTGCGCTGGGGCGGGCGTGAAGTCGGGATAGAAAGCCCTCCGTCGGAGGGCTATGCCTTCGGCGTTTGGATTTTCGGGACGTACGCGCAGAACGGCTCTTCGGCCAGGTAGTCCCCGGTCACGGCATAGGCCCGCGCGCGCGAGCCTGAGCAGACCTCCGCGAACTCGCAGCAGCCGCATTTGCCCTTGAGCTTCTTGGCGTCGCGCAGGTCCCTAAATAGCGGCGAGTTCCGGTACACGTCCGCCAGCTTGTCCTTGCGCACGTTGCCGGCCGGGATGGGAAGGAACCCCGAGGGGCAGATGTCGCCCAAATGGTCTATGAACAGGAAGCCCTTCCCGGCGTTGACGGCCTGGGGCGAGAGCCCGATGGCTCCTTTGATCCCGCGCTCGCGGGCGAGCACGCACTGGATGCGCTTTGCCGAGTCTCCTTCTGCCGCTTGCTCCTTCTCAATGACATAGCGGCGGTAGTGCGGGGCTTCGGTCAGCTTGATGACGAACTCCGCCTCGCTGTTTAAGCGGTGCAGGCGCTCGAAAGCGGCCTCGAATTGCTCGGCCGAGATGCTCTGCAGGGCGGCTCCACGGCCGATGGGGACCAGGAAGAACACTTCCCAGAAGACGATGTCCAGCTTCTTGACGAGCCGGACCATCCCTTCCAGATGCTCGAAGTTCCGCGCGGCCAGGCAGGTGTTGATCTGGACCGGCAGGCCGGCCTGGTGCGCGATGTCCACGGCCCTCAGGGTCTTATCAAAGGAGCCGGGGATCCCGCGCATGTCGTCGTGGACCGGCGCGGTTGGAGCATCCAGGCTGAAGGCCACCTGGTCGAGCCCTGCGTCCTTGAGGCCGCGGATGCGTTCGGGCGCGATGTTGTCCGTCGCCGCGGGGATGGTCCCCATCCTGAGCCCGCGCGCCTTGCCGTGGCGGACCAGCCCCTCGAGGTCCGGCCGGTTGAGCGGGTCCCCGCCCGAGAGGATGAAGATGGGAGTCCCCATCCCCGCTGCCTGGTCTAAGACGTCCTTGCCCTCCGCGGTCGTCAACTCGCGCGGGTCGCGCCCGAGGATGGCCGAGGCGCGGCAGTGCGCGCAGGCGAGCGCGCAGGAGCGCGTCGTCTCCCAGATGGCGAGGAAGGGGGCGCGGCTGAAGTCGGTTGGGGCTCGCGGCCCGCCGGGATGTCCGGCCATGCTCCGCATGATTCTACAATTTTGTAGAATCCTTCCCAGTTCGGAGGAAACCATGTGCGGGAAATATGATTCCGTGAAGGGAAAGCTTGCTTGCGTCTCCATCTGCCTCGGCGTCGTGTGCGCGATCGTGGGCGGGCTCATGAGGCTCACGGGCGCGTGCGTGATGTCCTTGGGCCCCAGGACCTTCGCGATCGGGGCCGCGCTCTTGTTCCTGTTCGCCATCGCCGGGCGCTCGTGCGCCTGCCATACGCACGAGGAAGAGAAGAAGCAGTAGGCGGATCCGGGAGGTTCACAACCGGCTGGAAATAGTCGTAAAATACGTCTGCCGTGCCTTCCCAGCCTCCCCCTAAGTGGATCTCCCTGGCCGAGCACCTGCGCGCCGGCGCGCCGGCCGCCCGGGCGCCTGAGGCGGGCGCCCTGCTGGGCGGCCGGCTCTATAACCGCGACCTCTCCTGGCTGAGCTTCAACGAGCGGGTCCTCGAGGAGGCCGCGGACCCCTCGGTGCCGGCGCTCGAACGTCTGAGGTTCGCGGCCATCGTCAGCTCGAACCTCGACGAGTTCTTCATGATCCGCGTAGCCGAGATCGCGAACCTCGCGCGCCGCTTCCCGGCCAGGCGCTTCGCGGACGGCATGCGCGCCCGCCAGGTCTTAGCCCAGATCCGCGAGCGGGTGCTGCGGCAGAAGGGCCGCCAGGCGGAGGTGCTCAAGGAGATCCTCTCGGCTCTCGCCCGCGAGGGCATCGTCATCCTGACCGACTTCACCGCGGACCGCTCCCTGGACCGCGAGCTCCGCGCCCACCTTCCGCAAATCCAGCTCATCGTCCGCCGCTCCTCGGAGCCTCTGCCCCGCCTGCACGGCGGGGGCATCCAAGTCTTCGTCCGGTTCCCGAGGGAGTACGCGGTCCTGCACATCATCGACCGCGAGGCCCGGCTCATCCGCCTGCCCTCCTCCGGCCACGCCCAGCGCTTCGCCCTGGCCGAGCGCTGGCTCAGCGACCGCGCCCAGGAGTTCTTCCCGGGCCGGGAGGTCGTCGAGGCATTCCCGTTCAAGGTCCTGCGCGACGCGGACCTCCGCTACCGGCCCGACGACGAGGAGACCCTCGAGGAGCAGATCGTCTCAGCGGTCGAGCGCCGCGGACGCGCGAAGATCGTCCGCCTCGAGGTGGACTCCCCGGAGTACTCCGAGGGGGCGATGTTCCTCGCGACCGCGCTGGGAGTCGATTCGGCCGGGATCTACCGCTTCGACCTGCCTTTAGACCTGCGCACCCTGGCCACGGTCTACGGCGCGAAGACCGGCGCGCGCCTGCACTATGCGCCCATCCGACCGCAGACCCCGGAGCCCTTGAGGCGGCCGCAGGAAATCTTCGCCGTGTTGCGCCGCCACGACGTCCTCCTGCACCATCCCTACGACTCCTTCGACATCGTGGTCAAATTCCTGGAGCGCGCGGCCCGGGACCCGCGCGTCACGCACATCTTCCACATGGTCTATCGCACCAGCCGCGCCTCCCCGATCATGGAGGCGCTTAAGGAAGCCGCCCGGCGTGGCAAGCAGGTGACGGCCTACATCGAGATAAAGGCGCGCTTCGACGAGATCAACAACGTCCGCTGGGCCGCGGAGCTGCGCAAGGCGGGCGTGAGGGTGGTCCGTCCGCTCGGCGGCTACAAGGTCCACAGCAAGCTGACACAGGTCCTCCGCCAAGAGGGCGGCGCCGCGGTCTCCTATCTCCACCTGGGGACCGGCAACTACCACCCGGGCACCGCGCGCCAGTACACGGACCTGGGGCTCTTGACCTGCGACGAGACCCTCGGCCGCGAGGTCACGGCCTACTGCGAGGCCCTGGCCGGCCGAAGGAGCCTGCCGGCTTTCGATGACCTGCTGGTGGCGCCCAAGAACCTCCACTCGGAGATCCTCCGCCTCACCCGGGAGGAGACGCGCATCCAGCGCGCGGGCGGGAGCGGGCACGTCATCGCCAAGATGAACTCGCTGGTGGATCCGGACATCATCGACGCCCTCTACGAGGCGTCGGCCGCGGGGGTGAAGGTGGACCTGCTGGTCCGGGGGATCTGCTGCCTTAGGCCCGGCATGCCGGGCTTAAGCGAGAACATCCGGGTCTTGAGCGTGGTTGACCGCTTCCTGGAGCACAGCCGAATCTTCTACTTCCGCTCCGGGGGCAAGCGGAAGGTGTACCTCTCGAGCGCGGACTGGATGCCGCGCAACTTCTACAGCCGCTTCGAGACCGCGTTCCCCATCAAGGACCCGGCGCTCAAGAAATACATCCGGGAGGTCATATTGGCCAACGGCCTGGCGGACAACGTGAAGGGGTGGGCCCTGCGTCCGGACGGCGCCTACGCGCGCGTCCAGCGCCCCTCTTCGGCCGATGAGATCCGCTCCCAGTTCGTCTTCGAGGTGCTGGCGGGCAAGCACTACCGGGATACGATCCTCGAGCACCGGATCAAGCCGGCGGACATGATTCAGAGGCCATCATGAAGCTCCTCATCATCCGCCACGCCCTCGCCAGGGACAAAGGCGAGTTCTCGCGGACCGGCAAGCCGGATTGCGAGCGGCCCTTGGTGGCCAAGGGCCGCGCGAAGATGCGCGAGGCGGCCAAGGGCCTCTTGAGGCTCGTCCCGGAGATCGGAGCCCTGGCCGCGAGCCCCTGGAAGCGCGCCAAGCAGACCGCCAAAATCGTATCGAAGATGTACGGCATGGACCCCGTTGCCGTCGCGGAGCTGGCCGGGGACCGGAAGACGAAGGACCTTCTCCCCTGGCTGAAAAAGCAGGGCGGCAAGGAGGTCGTCGCGATCGTCGGGCATGAGCCTTACTTGGGGTGGCTCGCGGGCCTGCTCCTCTGCGGGCGCGAGGCTTCCTTCATCGAACTCCGCAAAGGCGGCGCGTGCCTGCTGGAGTTCACCGGGCCCATAGCGCCGGGCCGCGGCCGCTTGCTTTGGGCCCTGACAACCTCCCAGCTGCGCCGTCTGGCGGATTGATGCGGCGGCTCCTGAGCCGCCGTGCGGCTGAGATCTCGGCCGGCCGGCTGAGGGAAGCGGCCAAAGCGGCCCGCCGGATGCTTCAAGCAGGTGACCTCGAGGCGCTCCATGATTTCCGCACCTCTCTGCGCCGCCTGCGGGTCACTCTCAGCTTCTACCGCAGCTCGCTCGGCAAAGCCGCCTCCAAGAGCATGCTGTCCAAGCTCAAGGCGCTCGCCCGCAGCACCAACCCGGGACGGGACGCGGAGGTCTGGGCCAGGTGGCTGCGCCGGGCCAAGGCGCCGGACCCACGAGTGAAAGCCGCGCTCGAGAGCCTGGCCGCGCGCTTTGAGCGCGAGCGGGACCGCGCCTATAAGGACTTCCGCGCCCGGTCCCTCCGCGCTTTCAAAGAGATCGAGGGTGAGCTCCATCACCGCTTGAGCCGGGCCATGGCGGCTGAAAGCAAGGATTCTTTCATCCTTGCGGCCGCCTCGGCCATCCAGGCCGCGGCCAAGGAGCTTTCAAGGCGCCTCGGCCGGCTCAAGGAAGGCGCGGACGAGAGGGATTTTCACGTAGCCCGCATCCGGGTCAAGAGGCTGCGCTATCTGCTCGAGCCTTTCAGCGCGAAAAGCTTGATCGCGGAACTCAAGCGCCTGCAGACGCTTCTTGGCGAACTGCACGACATGGACGGGCTCGCGAAAGCCGGCGGGCCGCAAGCGGGCCCGCTCGCGCGCAGGCGGGCCAGGAGGCTTGAGGCCGCGGTGCGCAGGGACTGGCTCTCCAGCCGCGGTCAAAAGCTGATCCAGGAAGCCGTGAGCTTCAGCCGGACCCTCTCCCGCTGAACATGCAAGAGGAACTGCTCCGCTTCGCAGGCGAGCTCCAGGAAACCTTCGAAGAAGACCTTATCTCCGTCATCCTCTACGGCAGTGCGGCTAAAGGCACGCACATGGAGGGGACCTCGGACATCAACCTGCTCATCGTGATGCGCGATGTTTCTTTAGACGACATCTTGGCCGCCTCAGCCAAGGCCAGGGGGGAAAGGTTCAGCCTCGTTTTCTGGACCGAGGCTGAGCTAAGGCGCGCCCCTGAGATATTCCCGATAGACTTTCGGGACATCCTGGCCGGATACAAGGTCCTCTGCGGCGCAGACGTGCTCTCCAGGGTCTCGGCCAGTGGACGGAATCTGAGGCGCCAGCTCGAGTTTGAGCTGAGGTCCAAGCTCCAGCGCCTGCGCTCCTCTTGGCCCGAGCTCCGGGGGGACAAGGCCGCGCTGGAGAAGGCGTTGTCTTCAGCGGGCCCTTCCTTCGCCCGGCTCTTAGACGAGGCGAAGAGCCTGCCCGGCATCCGTCTTCGCGAGGATGCGGGCAAGGCCTTTGAGGAGTGCAGCAGGCTCAAGCGCAGGGAGATCCGCCCGGGGCTCGAAGGCTTGGAGAGCCTCTATGAAGACGTCCATGAGGCGGCGGAGATGCTGGTCGGGGCGGTAGATGTCTTGGGTTGACCGCCAAGATATGCTTTAAATGAAGCGCAAGAACGTCGATAGATTCACGCGGACGGTCATGAGGGTCCAGCGACGAGGGAACGAGCTGGCGGCCGAGTGGAGGCTCAAGCATGGATTTTGAGGTTGAGGGATGCTGAAAACCGAACTTCTCGAGGTCATTGGCAATGGCGAGGGCTCAGGCGCAACCTTATCCATGGGAATTCCAAGCTGAACTTCGGGGCGATCCGCGCGGCCTTCTACGGGATCGGGAAGAACTATTTGTCTGTCAAGAATCTGGAGGTGCAGGACTTCTCCAACGAAAAGGACGTGCTTGAGACAGGGAATGTCTTCACTGACCCGCTCTTCATCGACTTAGGCAAGGGCGACTTCCGCCTCAAGCCGGACTCCCCGGCCCTGCACGCGAGCTCGACCGGCGGGCCCTTGGGCGCGCCGGAGGACGTGGCGAGCCCGGATTTCCTGAAGGATAAGAAATGACCAAAACCCTGCTGTCAGCGCTCATAGCGCTCTCGCTCGCCGCCAAAGCCCACGCAGCCAAGCCCTTCGTGGTGGCAATGGAGGGCTCCGGCGACTTCAAGACCATCGACGAAGCGCACGAGCAGGCGAAGAAGGGCGATTCCATCCTCTTGCGGGGAATCGGGCCCGGCAAGGACGGGCTCTGGCAACTCAAGGCGAAGGACGGCATCCGCTATGCCGGGGAAGGCCACGCGGTCGCCGAGGCCGTCGTGGAGAAGGCGAAGGGCGTGAGCTTCTCCCGGTTGCGTTTCAAATCCGTGGCAATCGAGGAGAGCAAGGGAGTCCTGATCGAGGAGAGTCTCCTGAGTAATGCGTTCAGCCAGCAGGGGCCGCCGAGCGTCCAGGACCTCGGGCTGCCGGGCACCCGGCTCATTTCCATCAAACGGTCCAGGGACGTCACAATCCGGCGCTGCAGGATCTCCGATTCGGCGGGATATGGGATATGGATGATCTTCTCGAAAGGCGTCGTCATCGAGTCGAACCTCATCACGAACCATTGGTGGGGCGGCGTCTATCTCGGGGGCGCCGCCAGGATCGCGCGGAACACGATCGCCGCCAGCCACCATCCTCCTTCATTTACTCAGGACAAGCTTCTGGCTCACTACCGCCTGATCGAGATGCCCGAGCCCGACGCCCATGCGGCCATCGAGGGCGCTCAGGTCGGGTATGGCGTCATGATCCCATGCATATTCGTGAGCGGTGCCATCAGCCTGGAGGAGAACATCATCGACTACAACGACGACGGCGTGGCGGCCGTAGCCGCCCAAGGATGGCCGTGCCCCAAGGTCATCAGAAAGGGGCTGAGGAACAACGTATTCTTTGGAAACTCGGGCATGAGCTGCGCTTAACCTCAGGGCCGATCCATCCGATATTCGGCGACCAATTCTGGCTCGCCCGCGGGCTGGAGATCACAGCGCGGGCTTCGCCCGCAGCCCAAGAGCTATGAGCTTTGAGCTGTGAGCTTCTTAATGAGAGCGGCGAGCATGCGCTGGACTTCCTCGATGCGCGGAGCCAAGGCTTCATAGGCTGGGGCCTTGAGCATACCAA
>JACRDO010000148.1 GCA_016212885.1 Elusimicrobiota bacterium
GCTGGAGCTGGGCCACTATCACCGACCGCATCCACTCCGACGTGACGTAGCGCTGGAGGAGCACGAAGGCCGCGCCCGCGCCGACCACCGCGGCCAGGATGAGCAGGCCGATGAACCGGAGGCTCAAGTGTCCAAGAAAGCGGGCGATCTTCCGGAGCATCGCCGGCTATTGTAGCTTTCCGTTGGGCGCGTTAGGAAGCTGCTAGAAGCTCTTGAGCCCCTCCAAGAACTCCAGGGCTCCGGCCACGCGCTTGTCCGGGTCCGGCTCAAGGACCGCGGCCATGAACGCGTCCGCTCCGGCGCTCAGGTCCGGCGCCAAGGACCTGGGGGGCGCGAATTTCCTGCGCTCCTTCTCGGCCAGGTAATCCGGCCCTTTGAAAGGCAGCTCCCCGGTCAGCATCTCGTAGAGGGTCGCGCCCATGGCGAAGATGTCCGAGGAGCGGTGGGCCTCCCCCAGGTGCTGCTCCGGCGCCATGTAGGCCAGGGTCCCGAACACCTCCTTCTGCGCCGTTTGCGACGAAGTGTCCTGGACCTCCCGGGCCAGGCCGAAATCCATCACCTTCGCGTAGCCTTCCCTGCAGATCATGATGTTCGACGGCTTCATGTCCCGGTGGAGGACCTGGTTGCGGTGCGCGCAGTCCACGGCCTGGCACACGTAGCCGAAGATCGCCCGGCACTCCTCCAGGGAGAGCCGGCCCCGCTCCTCCAGGACCGCGGACAAGGGCTTGCCGTCCGCGTACTCGAGCACCAGGAAGATCTCGCCGCCTTCCTCCACGATGTCGTGGATCCCCACGATGTAGGCGTGCGTCACCCGGGCAATGGTGCGGGCCTCCTGCAGGAAGCGCTGGCGCTCCCGCAGCCCGGACCCGCTCCCGGCGCGCATCTTCTTGATGGCGACTTTCCGGTCCAGGGCCCGGTCGTAGGCCTCATAGACCAGCCCCATGCCCCCCTCCCCGATGGGCATGCGCAGCTCGTACTTGCCGCCGATGCGGGCCGCCGCGGGCAGGGCCGAGGCTGGCTGAGACGCCTCCGGGGGCGGAGCCGGCTGGAGCCGCGGGGCCGGGGCCCTGCCGGCGCGCTCAACCTCCTCAAGGGCAGCCTTCACGCACTTCGCCCGCTCCGCGACATCCTTGTAGGAGAAGCCCTCCATGGAGAACCGGCCGTAGACCTCCCCCGCGACTTTCAAGTTCCCGGCTTCCTCGCAGCGCCGGGCGTATTCATAGTACAAGTCCGGATGGTTCTGAATGGGACACCGGCCGCGGATGAAGACATAGGTCTCCTTGAGCCGGTCAAAGAGCTTCAGCGAGAGATAGAGCCTGAAAGCCGCCACGTATTCCTCGGCGGTCCACTCCAGCCTGGGCTTCTCGTTGACCAGGCTCAGCGCTTCGTCGCTGCGGCCCAGGGCCTGCAAGGCCGGGATTCTCAGGACGTTGTCTTGGATATCCCTGCGCGGCTTCAAGTCCAGGACCTCCAGGGTCTTGTCCGGCAGGCCCTGGCGCAGGAAGGCGGCCGCGTACGCCGTGAGGAACCCCGGCGGCCGGCCGCGGCAGGCTTCCTTGACGAACTCGCCGGCCTTCAGGCCGCGGATCAGGATCCCGACGACCTTGTCGCAGTCCGCGTCCTTCCTCGACGCGTGATCCAGGACCCAGTCCTCCAGCAGGGACAGGGCCTGCTGGAAACGGCCCTTGCCGGAGAAGATGACCGCGGTCTCCAGCGAATGCAGCGGTGAAGCGCAGGCCTTCAACTCGGAGACCAGCTCCTCCTCATGCGCCGGAGAGAAGATTGCGAAGAGCGTGGCCGGGCTGAAGCCCGCGGCCGTGCCCCCGGAGCGCCGGTACTGCTGGAACAAGGCGTAGGCCTGGTCCGGGGATTTCTGGAGCTTTTCCCGGATGAGATTGCCGAGGCGCCGGGCGCGCTTGGCCGCGGTCGAGCGGAGCGCCCAAAAAAGCGCGGCAAAAAGCGTCCCAACGGCCGCCAGCAGGGCCAGTGGCGCTCTCGGGATTCTGCTCGGCGCGCTCGGCAAAGCCTCCGCTCCGCCTAAGCGCGAAGGCTGGCCCGCCTGGGAAGGCGCCTCCTGTTCCTGGGCCGCGGATTTCCGGATGCCCGAACCGCTGCGCATCTCCGCCCGCATGGCCGCCAAAGCGCGCTCCATCTCCCCGGCCGCCTTCAGATCGGGAAAGCGGACCAGGGCGACTTTGAGGTCCTGGACCGCTTTCCGATAATCCCCTTTGTACCGGTAGGCGATCCCTCTGTCCAGGTAGGCCTCGCCGCAGCCCGGATCCAGCTCGAGCGCGCGGGTGTAGTTCTCGATGGCCGGATCGTAGTCGCCTTTCAGGCTGGACACGGTTCCAAGCAGGCGGAAGGCTTTCGCATTCTTCGGGTCCAACTCGAGCGACTTCCTGATGTCCGCGGCCGCGGCCGCGAGATCCCCTTTGGCCAGATGGGCTTCTCCCCGGCCGTAATAGAGCCCCGGGTCCCCAGGCAGGAGGCTGACGGCTTCGGTGAAGTCGCCAATCGAGAGAGAGTACTCCTCCAAAAGCCGATACAGCGCCGCGCGATAATACAAGCACGACGCATAGAGCGAACGATCCGAAGGAGCCAAGTTCTGCGGCCTCCCGCCGGAGCGCGACCGCAGCTGCCGGAGAATGCAGGCGACCGACTCGGCCGCTTCCCTGCGGTCACCCGACTGCGCTTGGGAGTGCGCCAGGCGGCTGTAGAGATGGAACAAGGCGGGGCTGGCGCTCCCCGCGTCCTTGCATCGTTTGTCTACGAAGAGGCCCGGGGCGTTTCGGACCGCTTGGCGGAAGCACTCGATCCTGCTGAGCAGGCCTCCGGGCGTCGAGCTCGGCAGCGCTTCGCACTCCAAGCCGTACGATTGGCCGGCTGCTCTCGAGGCTGGCGTGAAGAGCGCCGCGGCGAGGAAACCGAGGATCAAGCCCGCCGGCCCAGCCATGGTTCTGTGAGTATAACGTCCGCTTGAAAAGGTGTCAAGCTCAGCCGGGATAAACAATTTCTCGAGAAGCTCGCCGATATTGACTTAGGAAAAGCAACGAGGATAAGGGCGGCCGTGCCGGCTGGCCCCGTCGGCAGGTCCCGCGCCCGGTTGTTCAACAGGCGCAGGGCGCGCTATTTATTCTTTTTCCTGGTCAGGCGGACGACGTCTTTGCGGTCGTGTTCGCGGTCAAAACGCCGCTTCAGTCGCACAAGGTCTTCGCGCGAGATATAGTGAACCGGCACTTCCCGGAATTTCCCGTCCTCTCTTTTCCTCCAAGCCGACTCGAAATCCAGTCCGCCCTGCGAATTGAAAATATCAAGGCGGTGGGGCTCCCGGCCGATAAAGAATATTTTGTCTTCCAGGAGGTCTTCCTTCGTTAATTCCAGCCCGCAGAATTCCTTGACGGCGTCCGCGCATTTCAGGGCGTTTCCCGCGGTCGGCCTGATCCAGAAATCGATATCCTTGGTGTCGCGCGGTACGCGGGTATGATAGATCACGGCGTAGGAGCCAACGATAAGATAATCCACGCCGTGCCTGTTCAGCAGGGCCGCGAACTCCTTATAGTCGTCTTCCCTTGTTCTCTCGTTTTCCATATACGCTCCTGTCCATGACCGGGGATTCGCTCCGGTTGAACAGATGGTTGTGGGTTTTTCTTATGGACTGCAGGACGTCCAGCGCGGCGTCAAAATCTTTCTCCACGTTCAGCCGCTCGACCTCGTCGGCGGTGCCTTTCCCGTAATACCATTCTCCGCCGTTCTTATCCGTGAATTTTTTAATTCTCATAGCGCGGGCCTGCCGCGCCTTCCGCGACGGGCTGATGTTGTATTTTATCATTTTGGCGACGAAGGGCGCCGCTCGCAGGGGTCAGCCCAGCCAGAAGAAAACCGCGCCGGAGACGAAAGGCAGCCAAAGGTTGTCGTCGACCGGGACCGGCAGAAGCTCGACAAGCGTCGCCGCGAGCGCGCCCAGGGCCAGGGCCGCGCCGTTAAAGCCGCAGGCCCAGCCGACGCCCGCACACGCGGCCAGGCATGCGAGCGAGCCCTCCAGCGTCTTTTGGCGGCCGAAGGCCCCGATCTGCACCCGGCCAAGCCTCCGCCCGACGATGGCCGCGGCCGTGTCGCCGCAGGCCAGGCAGAGCAAAGCGGCCGTGACGGCCTCCGGGCGAGCGCCGAATGTCGCGATGGTCAGCCAGCTGCCGATGGAGGTCCAGAGGATGCCGCTGACCTTCCGGGCCTCCTCCTTGCGGTGGATGCCGCCGAAGAAACGCATCAGGGCCTCGTTGAGCGCCGGACGCCTCAAGCGCAGGGCTTCGATCCCGACCTCGAGCGCGATCCAGGCGCCGATGGCCGCGAGGGCTGGAAGCCGGCCGAGGAAGTGGAAGGCCGCCAGATAGATCAGGCTGAGGAAGTGGAAGAGCTTGCGGAAGACCTCGCGGCGAAGATCCGGGCTCATCGGGCAAGCCGCCAAGCGCCGGCCCAGAACTCGGCGGTCCAGGCGGCCGCCAGCCTCAGGCTTTGCGCCAGGTCCACGGTCCTCGGGAAAAGGCATTTGAGGACCAGCAGGGCGAAGACGCCGTTGAGCAGGACGATCAGGGAGACTCCCAGCATGGTCCCGGTGGCGTCCAAGTCCCCCTGGCGGGCCGCCAGCAGGCTCTCGCCGGTGTGCAGGAGATGGAAGGCGAGGGCCGCTCCCATGACCGCCAGGAACGCCTCCCGCGCCCAAGGGGGTGGGCCCGCCCACAGCGCGGCCCGGTAGGCCAGGACCGCGGCGACGGCGTAGAGGGGGACCCAATAGGGCGCGAGCGCGATGAACGGGTTCGAGTGCGAGAGGTCCACGTGCCCGCTCTCGCGGCCCACCGAGATGCCGCGGACCTTGCCGCCGCTCAGCCAGGCGGCGATGGCGTGCGTCAATTCATGCGCGAACACGTACGCCGGGCGCAGCCTCAGGGGGCCCCAATAGAGCAGGGCGTACCCGGCGAAGCCGCCGAGGAACCAGGCCGCGACGCGCCCATGCCCGTCCATGGCGCGCCCCGCGATCAGAACCAGAGCCCGGGCCGAGGCCGCCACCACGCAGAGGGCGAAGGGAGCCAAGGCCAGGCCGGCGAGGGCGAAGGTCCAGCCGAGCAGCCTCCGCTTCACTCGAGCATGTAGTCTTCGTAAGGGATCTTCTTGGCGTCGAGCTCCTTCTTCCAGAGCGCCAAGGCTTCCTTCATCTTCTCGCGGGACAGCCGGACCCAGCGGCTCTCAGGCGGGGAGAACAGCTCCGCGCAGGTCTTGTACCAATGGTAGGCGTATTTAACCGAGCTCTCGGCGACGTTCTCGTCGGCCCTGAACCTCTCGAGCTCCAAGCGGCGCGCGTACTCGGCTTCCGGCATCCGCCCCGCGGACTTCTCCGCGTCCAGACGGGACTTCTCCCGGGCGAACTCCACCTCGTAGCAGGCCTTCTTCAGCTCGGGCTGGGCGGCCCATTGCATGTACTTCTCGCCCTCGAGGTACGCGGAGCGGGCGCGCAGGACCAGGTCCGCGAAGACCATCGCATAGACGGCCGCGGCGCCCGCCGCCGCGAGGAGCAGAAGCCGCAGAAAACTTGGACGCATCGAACTTCCCAAACGACGCAGGTTCGATACGTCCGAACCAACGCCGTCTGGAATGTTTGGACGCAAGGCCGCTCCTACCAGCCGCTGGAGAGCGGGCCGCGGTCGATGGTCCGCCGGATATCCGGCGGACGCGTCTTGAGCAGCCTGTGGAGGATCGAGGCGAGGATGGCCGGCTTGATCGGCTTCTCGATGAAGTCGCGGACGTTCGACTCCTGGCGGACCATCTCCACCGTCTGCCGGTCGATGCGCCGGCCGGTGATGATGAGCACCGGGATGCCGCGGCAGTCGCCCATCTGCAAGCTCTTGAGCACCTCGAAGCCGCCCAGGCCCGGCAGCATGAAATCGAGGATGATGGCGTCCGGGATGAGGGCCTCGGCCTTGCGCAGGGCTTCCTGGCCGTCCGCGGCGCGCTCGACCCTGAAGCCCTCCTTCTTGACGACGTGCTCGAGAAGGTCGAGGATGCTCTCATCGTCGTCCACGATGAGGATGAGCTTGTTCTTGGGATCCTCGAGATTCGGGATAATGGAACTCTGCTCTTCTTCGTTCATCAAATGCTCCCAATGCGGTAGTTTAACACTAAGTCCTCCCGCTGAGCAACAGAGAGCAGCCGCTAGAGATTCGTGGTGACGAGCGTCTCCGTGCCCTGGACCCCGTTGACGCCGCGTATCTCGCGCACGATGAGGCCGCTCAGCTTGTCGAGCGTGTCCGACTCAGCTGTGAGGATGACGTCCCATGAGCCGAAGGTCAGGAACACCTCGTTGACCCCCTTGATGCTCCGTATCTGGGAGATGGCCTTCTGCTCCAGGCCTGCGGAAAGACGGCAAAGGACGAATGCTTTCATTCCAGCCTCCAGCGGTCAGCGTTTTCTATTCCACTCTTTGGTCCGGTATCTTTCCACGTCCAAGCGCCGGGCCTCGGCCGCCACGCAGGGCCTCGGCTTTGCCGGCGAGAACTTCGTCCGCCACTGCAGGGCCAATCCTTCCTCGACGGCCCGCCAGAGCATCTCCGGCTGGGCGCCGAAGCCTTCCGGCCGCAGGGACCCCTGGTAGAGCCCGACGCCGCGGCGCCGCCTCAGCGCGCCCCCCAGGAACTTGGCGCCGTCCTCATGCGTGAGGTCCATCGGCTCCGGGGCGGAGAAGCATTCGACGCGCAGGGTTTTATCCGGCCGAGGCTCCGCCCAGAGCCGGGAGGCGAGGCCCAGCATCTTCAGGCCCGCGTGCACCCCGAGATGGATGTTCCGGTAGACCAGCCCGGGCGTCAGAGGCGCCGGCCATGGGAAGACGAAGGAGAAGGTGACGTCCCCGTCGTGGAAGACGACGCCCCCGCCGGTCGGACGCCGGACCACGGGAACATCGGCTCCGGGGAACCGCCTTCTCGCCGCGGACTCTGCGCAGGCCCACGGTTGAAAGTAGCCGAACGTCGCCCCGTGGGGAGAGCGGCCGGCCCAGCAATAGCGCCGCAGATAGCAGCCGCCGGGCTCCGCGGACTCGAGGACCGCCTCATCGAGCGCCATCTGGCCGGGCGCGTCGAGGAAGGATACATCGAGCCGCGCGGCCCCTGCCGCTAATGGAAGCGAGGGGCCGTGGGGAAGCGCCGTTCTCCATAGCCCCACGGCCCGCATCTATTTCAGCGAGAGGATGCGCTCGCGCAGCTTCTCCGGCTCGTTGACCCCCTCGAAGACGAGCGGTCCCGCGGCGGAGCCGACGTCGATGAGGAGGTCCCCGACGCCCAGCGACTCCTGGATGGGAGTCTGGCGCACGGAGATGCCCTTGACCGAGCGGAGCTCGGCCTCGGCCGAGCGCCCCTTCAAGAGGCCCGACTGGGCGATGATCCGGTTGTTCGTCACGCAGTAATGGGTATTGGCGACGTTGACCGCGGCCCAAGCGATGAGGCCCACGCCGGCGAAGGCCACCAGCAGGTCGGCTATCGGGGCGAACGCGTCGAGCGCCAGGAGCAGGATCCCGGTCATGATCAGTAAGGCTCCCCCGACGAAGCACTTCGGCCAATTCTTGAAGGACGTGGAGGTGGCGACAAGCTTCATCTCGCCGTCGGTGTTATCGGTCATGGTCAATGGGCCGCGGTTTTCAGGAATTCCTGGTAGGCCGCATGATCCATCAGCTGCCGGGCTTCTCCGGGGACCGAGGGCTTCAGCTTGAAGAACCAGCCCTTGTCGTGCGGGGATTGGTTGACGAGGGCGGGGTTGGAGGAGAGCTCCTCGTTGACCGCGCAGACCTCGCCGGAGACCGGAGCGTAGAAGTCGAAGGCCGCCTTGACGGACTCCACGACCGCGACGGCTTCGCCCTGACCCACCTTGCGCCCGACCTTGGGCAGCTCGACGAAGACGACGTCCGTGATCTCCTTCTGCGCGTGGTCCGAGAGGCCGACGACGGCGCCGTCCCCTTCGAGGCACACCCACTCATGGGACTTCGCGTAGCGGCAGGATTCGGGGTTGGTCATTTCTTGTCTCCCAGGGATTTGCTTTTGTAGAACGGGACCGGGACGATCTCCGCGGGGATTCGCCGGCCGTGAAGCTCGACGGAAACCTTCGCGCCCGCCGCAAGCCCGGGCTGGGAAAGATATCCGACGCCGATGCCGGCCTGCAGGGTCGGCGAGAAGGTCGCGCTGCAGAGGACCCCCATCTGCTCCTCGCCGAAACGGACAGGGGCGCCCGCGCGCGGCACGCCTCGTTCCGAAAGCCGCAGCCCGAGCAGCTTCCGGCGCAGGCCCTCGCGCTTCTGCTTCTCCAAGGCCGCCTTGCCGATGAAGTCCTCCTTCGAGAACTTGACGACCCAGCCGTAGCCCGCCTCCAGCGGAGTATGCTCATTGTCGATGTCGCTGCCGTAGAGCAGGTAGCCCGCCTCGAGGCGCAGGGTGTCTCGCGCGCCGAGGCCGCAGGGCAGCAGCCCGTAAGAGGCGCCGCTCGCCCGCAGGGTCTCCCAGATTCGGGGCGAGATCTCGTTGGGGACGATGACCTCGAAGCCGTCCTCGCCGGTGTAGCCGGTGCGGGTGATGAGGGCGTCCCGGCCGTAGAGCTCGAGCTCCAGCGCGCCGAAGCGCTTCAAGGGCTCGGCCTCCGGCACGATGTCCGAGAGGATGCGCGCGGCCAGCGGGCCCTGCACGGCGATCATCCCGAAATAGTCGCTCCGGTTCTCGACTTCGACGTCCAGACCCTCCGCCTGCTTGAGGAGCCAGGCGAAATCCTTGTCCGCCGTCGCGGCGTTGACGACCATGAAGAAGCGCTTCGGCCCAAGGCGCGAGAAGATGACGTCGTCGACCACGCCCCCGCGCTCATTGAGCAGGTGGGAGTACATCGCGCCGCCGTCCTGGAGCCGGGCCGCGTCGTTGGAGTTGACCTTCTGCAGGAAGGCGAGCGCGTCAGGGCCCGTGATCTCGACCTGCCCCATGTGCGAGACGTCGAAGATCCCGCAGGCCCTTCGGACCGCGTGATGCTCCCGCATGACGCTCGAATATTGAACCGGCAGCTCCCAGCCGTGGAAGTCCACCATCTTGCCGCCAGCTGACCTATGCAGGCCGTAGAGGGCCGTGCGGCGCGCAGCCTCAGCGGTGTTCATGCCCATAGCTATATCATAAAATCCCATCGGAATTCCAGAATCAGCCTCCCTGCGTTTTTCCCGCCTCCCGGGGATGGGCCCTTGGACCTATCCGGCCTGGGCCTTCCGGCTCCGCCGGCTTTGGGCCGTCCGACTCTGAATATCCGCGCTGTTCCAGATAAGCTATCAATGATGACGAACGCGAAAGGGATATCGAGAGCCGTCCTCTCCATCCTGCTCTCCGGAGCCCCGGCCTTCTCCTGGCCGGCGCCTCTGTGCGCCTCCGAGACTCTTGAATCCGCCGCGTCCCAAGATTTCCTGGGCGGGCTGCCTGGCTCCTCCATCGGCACCGCCCTCAATTTCAGCGTCCCGGAGCTCCCCTCCCCGGCCGCGATCGAGACCGGCAGCGCCGAGGTCTCCCTCGGGGCCGGCTTGAAGGTCTTTTTCATCAACGTCTTCCAGGGCGACGCGGAGTACATCGAGTTGCCCAACGGCAAGACCGTGCTCATCGACGCGGGCCCAGCGCCTGATCCGGAGTCCCAGTACACCACCCCCATCGTCTCCAACTTCCTGACCAGGCGCGGGGTCAAGAAGATCGACTACATGGTGCTCACCCACCCGCACGCGGACCACTACGGGGGCATGAAGTGGGTCTTCGAAGAGCTCCAAGTGGACAATTTCTACGATACGGGAATCGACAACAGCGCCGCCGTGGAGGACGAAACGGTTCGCAGGAAGGCGAAAGAGGAGCCGGGCTGCGCCGTTTCCTACCCGGCGCAAGGCGATTCCCTGGATTGGGCCTCAGGGGTCGCCTCTTCTTCAAATATTAGAATCTAACGAGGCTTCGCCTCAGACCGACGAGTCATGCTATCCCGCAGCGACAGCGCGTACTGGTCAGAAGTCGCGAGGCCGCGCCATTCTAGGGCGGCCCAAAAAGATATTGGATATCAAAGCGCTTTTTCTATTTTACCTTGCCTGGTAAAAGTCAAAAAAGCGTTGCAAGATAAGCATAATTCTGCTCCAACCCGACTTGATGGGCACGAAGTTTTTGTTTGTGCCAAAACTTGACTCAATCACATCAACTTTCGACCCTCAAGACTCCTAGCGCTTTCCTCAATCTCGGGCCTCCAGAAGTAAAGGGAATAATGACTCACTACGCTAGGCCTTTGGTCCTATCCAGCCTAGGACTCCAGGCCTGGGTCCAGTTTGGGCCCTATGACCCTGGGTTTTGGTTATAATACGGTTAACCTTTTAGTACAGTGGCAGCCCGCAGGGAAATGAAGCCCCTCTTCGCAATGCTCCTCTTGGGAACGCTGGCTTTTCCCTGGGTGGCCGCCTTTGCCTCCGAAACCCCTGAATCCCTCGCATCGCAAGATTTCCTGGGCGGGCTGCCTGGCTCCTCCCTCGGCACCGCCCTCAATTTCACCAGGGTCCCCGAGCTCCCCTCCCCGGCCGCGATCGAGACCGGCAGCGCCGAGGTCTCACTCGGCGCCGGCTTGAAGGTCTTCTTCGTCAACGTGTTCCAGGGCGACGCGGAGTACCTCGAGCTGCCCAACGGCAAGAATGTGCTCATCGACGCGGGCCCTGCGCCCAGCCCGGACTCCGAATACACCACCCCCATCGTCTCCAACTTCCTGACCCGACACGGGGTCACGAAGATCGACCATCTGGTCATGACCCACCCCCACGCGGACCACTACGGGGGCATGAAGTGGGTCTTCGAAGAGCTCCAGGTCGGCAATTTCTACGACACGCGCGTGGACAACTCCGACGCGGACTGGGACAACCTGGTCCGCGAGCTGGCGAAGAAGGAGCCGGGCTGCGTGGTCCATTACCCGGCTGAAGGCGACATCCTCGACTGGGCCTCCGGCGTAAAGATCAAGGTCCTCAACAGCTGCCCCAACCGCGACAAGTCCTCCAACCATGATCCGGACCGGGGCTCTTTCCTCAACAACTGCTCCATCGTGCTGAAGATCTCCTACCAGGACTCCTCGGCCCTCTTCATGGGCGACTCCCAGATGGAAGTCGAGACCCGGCTGGAGCAGACCTACGGCAAAGGCCTCAAAGCCGATTTTCTTAAGGTCGGGCATCACGGCAGCGCCTACTCCTCCACCGAAGCCTTCCTGAAGAAGGTCAAGCCGAAGAAAGCCTACATCGAGGTGGGCAAGTACAACGACTACGGCCATCCCACGCAGGAAACCCTTGCAAGGCTCAAGGCCGCGGGCGCGGAGATCTTTCGCACGGATAAGAACGGCACCCAGGAAGTCGCCTTCGGCGCCAAGCCCCATCCCTCCTCCGCCGGCGCGCTCGAGACGAGCCTCCTTCCCGCGGAATAGCCAGCCCTCTCCGGCTCAGATAGCTCAAGCTATCCTCGTTCCTCGCGCCTAGCGCTTTCCTCAATCTCGGGCCTCCAGAAGTCAAGGGAATAATGGGACACTACACTAGGGTTTCAGCGCTTTTAGGGTCAGCAGCCAGCGGCTTTCGCGCTCCAAATCCGCCGGCCCGTCGTAGCCCATCTCCCTCACAGGGCGGTTCTCGAGCAGCACCTTCGCCCCGCGGCTGAGCAGGGCCTTGGGAGCGGCTTTGGCCAGCTCCGCGCTCAGGAGCTTGAAGTTGCCCAAGCCGCCGCAGAGCATCCGCTCTTTGAGGCACGAGAAGTCGAAGCGGCCGGCCTCGATGCGGAGCCTCTCAGGCGGCTCCTTGAAGACCATATCCAGGATGAACACGAAGTCGGACACCTCGGCCTTCTTCTCAGCCGGCTTCTGCCCGAGGCCGAGGCTCGTGGGCATTCCGGTCAGGAGCGTGATGCTCATCTTCAGCATCTTCTTCGCCGGGTCCGAGCCCTCCCCAGGCGGGGCTTTCCAGACCTCGGTTTCCCGATACCCCGCGGCCGCGATGAGAGCAAGGCGCTCCCAGGCCACGCGCTGGGCTTGGCCCTGCTCGGACTCGGGCCCCGGGAACAACCCGGCGGGCGAGAAATCCATCCGCTTGATCGATCGGGCGGCCGGAACGTCCTCCAGGAGGCCGGCTGGAATGGCCAAAGCCTTCAAGCCCGCTTGGTTCAGCGCATGCGCGTCCGCTTCGGCGGCTTCCTTGGAGACCCCCTCTTCAACGATCCCCCAGCACTTGTGCGCCGATTGGATGGCATCCTGAAAAGGGATCTTCCGGGCCGCTGCAAGGGCCCGGGCGATGTCCGCCGGACGCAGATGCCCTTCCTCCGAGATCAGGACCGCGTAGCCTTGGGACGTCATCCGTCGGCCTTCGTGGAGAGCAGATCCAGCAGGGCCTTCGCGAGGCGCGCCTTCATCTCCTCGTCGAGAAACCGCGCCTCGCCGACGAAGTAGCCGTCCGCGTCCCGCCAGACGCGCTGGATGTCCGCTCGGGCGAGCTCGAAGCTCTCGCCCTGCACCTCGAAGCTCAGCCTCAGCGTGTCGCCCTTGACGAGCTTCGAGAGCGTCGCGATCTCGGCGCTGTTGGCGGCCAGGCGCAGGAGCCTTCCCCAGCCCTCCGGCCGCCCGTCATGGTCCGGGAAGTGGAGGGCGGCCGGGACGTGCGGCGCGGCGCTCATTTAGGTGCCCTTAGGCCGGATGGCGACGGGGTGGGAGAAGATCCTCCCCCCTTGCTCGCCCTTGGGAAGCTGCTCGGCCGCGGACCAGAAGCGCTTGCCGTCGAAGGCGAGGCCAGTGGGCTTCAAGCCTCCCCTGCGGTACTCCGCCAAAACGATCCGTCGCAGGATCTTCTCGGGGTTGGAGATGTCGTGCTCGACGAGCTCCCGGTTGCCCGCGTCGAGCGACCACAAGGATCTCCCGTCGTAGGCCAGGGCCGCGGGCTTCACGCCCGGGTAGCGGTAGCTCGACGCGATGCTCAGCCGGTCGTCGAGGATCCGCTTATGGAGCCGGCCTTCCTTCGAATCGCAGGTCCAGAGATAGAGGCCGTCGTAGGCCATGCCGATGGTCTGGGGGGCCGAGTCGTCCACGCGCGAGAGGGCGCTGAGCCGCTCATCGAGCATATGCTTGACCAGGCTCCGGGGCCCCGCGGCGGTCCAGAGCGCGTCGGCCGCGAAGGCCAGGGCTCCCGGCACCTCGGCGGGGAAGTGGACGGTCCGGATAACGCGGAGCGCGGAGGTCTCGTGCGCATAGATCGTCTGCGAGAACCAATCCGAGACCCAGAGCAGTTCGCCGTCGAAAGCGAGGCCAGCTGGATGGTTGTAGGGAAGGGCCCATTCGCTGGCCGCGGCCGGCGGCGGGGCTTTGGGCGAGGACCTCACGGCCAGATAGGCTCCGGCTACGGCCATGACGGCCAGGACCGCCAGGAAATATCCGAACGGCGTCTTCTCGGCCCCCGCGGCGCCGCGGCCGGGCCTAACCACCTCGAACTCCGTGCCTTTCGAGCGCGCCGCTTTCGAGAGCGCGGCTTCGAGGTTCTCGGGGGTCCACGGCGCCGCCACGACCTCGAACGTCCCGAGCCTCAACAGCTCCAGAGCCCGCGCCGCGCTGCGGGGCTTGAGGGCCACGACCACCGGCAGGAGCGGGGCCTCGCGTGAGAGCTCGGCCAGGAGCGAGGAGCGATCGTCCCCGCTCTCCACCGCCAGAACCAGGTTCGGCCGCGACTGCCGGACGATCTCGATAATCCCCGGAACGTCCGCGGCCCACAGCACGCTGCTGCCATGCTCCTCGACGGCGAGCTTGAGATCCTCTCGATCCTTGTCGGCCCGGCAGAGCAGCGCGACGATCGGCATTACTGGGGCCTGGGGATCGTCAGCACCGCCCCTTCCACCGGCAGGCCGCGGTCGATCTTGTCCGGATTCGCTTCGAAGATCTTCTCCCAAAGCGTCGGGTCCCCGTAGTGCTCCCTGGAGATGCTGCGCAGGGTATCGCCGGGCTTGACCACGTGCTTGCGCGGGAAGGCCGGCCCAGCCGGCGGCTTGGGCCGCGGCGCGGGCGCGGGCGGGGCCTCGAACTTGGAAGGAGGCTTGGGCTGGGCGTGGGAGAGGTCGTACTCGGCGCGCTCGAGCTTGAACTCCGCCTCGCGGATCCTGTCCTGCAGCTCCTTCATGCGCTCCTGCAGGGTGCGGACCATGGTCTCGCTGCTGGTCCGGTCCGCCTCGGCAGCTGCGGCCTCGGCCTCCAGGGTCTTCTTGCGGTTCTCCAGCTCGAGGATGTCGGAGCGGATGTCCTCGGCCCGGCGCGCGGCCGAGCCGATGTAGCGGCCGTAGAAGGCCGGAGCCCCGAATTTATAGGTGAAGCCGATCTGGCAGCCCCCCCCCTTCCGGTTGATGCCCGAAAAGGGGACGCCCATCGCGAAGTCGATGATCAGCGGGGAGAAGTTGGCGCCTACGCCGAAGGCGACCTGGCTGACCCCGTCGAGAGGCATGCCCTTGCCGAGGCGCAGCTTGAGCAGCTGCTCGTATACATCCACCTCCATCCCGGCGAAGAGCTGGGTCAGGCTCGGACGCACCCGCATGTCCGCGGCCAGGGTGGCCCTTCTCCAGAGGCGGTAGGAGGCCCCCAGGTTCAGCGAAGGGGTCTGGATGCCGCTGATGGTGTCGATGTCCGTGATCGAGGCCCCGGCTTTGAAATTCCCCCCTGTGTCCATGATCGCGCCGACGTCCAAGCCCAAGCCGAACTTCTTGTTGTGCTCGCCGGGGTCCACGTCCATGATCCTCAGGTTCGCGCCGAACTTCACCGGCCGCTTCAGATAGATCTGCGGGAAAGGCTTCAGGTAGGAGCCGTGCAGGAAGAAGACGTCCTTGTCGCCCCCGTCGTTCTGCCTCAGCATGAAGAACGCCGTTCCTACGGTGGCCCCCGGAATGACCGGCAGGGGACGGGTATAGGCCATGGTCTCGTAAGCCAGCAGGCCCAGCGGCGAGATCATCCGGCCCGCGCTCCCTTGGACCTGCGTGAAGTCGCTGCCGGCCAAGCCCGCGGGGTTGAAGTAGATGCCCTCGGGTCCTTCCGCGATCGAGGTATAGGCCATGCCAATGCCCATGGCCCTGGCGCCCGGAACCACGTCGTTGAAGGTGGCCGGCGAGGCCGGCGAGGCCAGGAGGAGAGCGGTGGAGAAGAAGATGTGCCTTCTCACAGTGGCTTGATTATACATCATACATTTTTATTATTTATTTCAAATTTATCGAGGCAAAATAGGGCAGAATCACTCGCCCATCAGGATGAACGGAGCCCGGAAGAGTGCTTGAAGAAACTCTTTGTGATTTCGCCCTCCGAAGGGGGCGGCTTCGGCGCGTCAAGACGGCGGCTTGCCGCGGTCCTTGGGTCCTTCCCCGGCAGGCTTGCCGTTCGCCCAAAGCTCATGCTCGCTATTTCTCCCCGGCGTCACGCTCACCACCCGCGGCATCCCTTGCATGGTCCGTTTATTCCAACCCCGGCAGCAGCGGGACCAGGACATCGAGATCCTTCGTTGAGACGGGTTCAGCGTGAGTGATGTCTCCCACGCGCTGCCATCGGTCGGCGCTCCATCGTAGGAACCATGATACCAATCTTGTACTGCTTCTTTCAGCTATACTCCGGATTTCTTATAATAGAGCAGTCGGAGACCCGGATGTTGAACTAGGGCAAGGCGACAACTCATGGTGAAGCAGCGCGTCTATGTGGACACCTCGGTCATCGGCGGGTGTTTTGATGAGGAGTTTGCCGAGTGGTCGACCGCGTTGTTCAAAGAATTCAGGGCCGGCTCCAAAATCGCGGTGATCTCGGATTTGACCCGCCTTGAATTGGAGAGGGCGCCCGAGAGAGTTAGAAACATATTGACAACGGTACCTGAAGACTTCATTGAAAACGTCTCATTGGGCGGCGAGGCCCAAGCCTTGGCCCGTCGCTACATTCAGGAGAAGGTCGTCGCCGCCAAGCACATCGTTGACGCTCGACATATCGCGATTGCCACGGTTGAACGCGCGGATGTTTTGGCAAGCTGGAATTTCAAGGAAATCGTGAATCTTGACCGCATTCGGGCCTTTAATGCCGTCAACCTGAAAATGGGCTACCCTCTGCTCGAAATCCGCAGCCCGCGGGAAGTGCTTCATGAAAAAGAAATTTGACTGCGTAAGGTTCCAGCGCGAAGCGCGCGGGAAGTTGGGCGCCAAATATCCCGAATCTCGCGCCGCCCGATTGTCGCTTGAGTTGGAACGGAAATACGGGCATCTGCGCAAGCGGAGCGCCTTGCATTTGGCTGGACGCTGACAACTTCCGGCCGGTCCCGCTGGCCAGAAGCCGGCTATCAGGCGAGAAGGCGTGGAATGCTCGTCGAGTATCCTGAGCACGCAGGTGAGGACGATCTCGACAGAACCTCATCGACCTCCGCCCGACTGCCGAGATCAAGGAAGTCCTACGCCCCTTGGGGGCTCCGCGCGGCCTGCGCTTTTCCCGAACCGCCTTGGCTTGCGCGAACTTGATACAACTCCCTCCCGAACTCGCCCCCTACTCCATGTCCGGCGCGGCCGCAGAGTCCGGGGGCGCATCCAGGGGCTTCTCTCCTAAAGCCGACGCCGGCGCGATCTGTCCGCCTCGGAAGAAAAACACGGTCCAGTGATTGCCCCGGCCCGGCGGGACCTCGAAGGCCCGCATCAGCTGCGTGTCGCTGAAGACCGAGACGTGAGACCAAACCGCATCTTGACATTTCGCCCCCCGAAGGACATACTCTGGAAAGATGGCCCTGCAGAAGCGCTCTTCCAGCATCGTCGGGCCCATGCTGCTGATGGTCGTCATTTTGGCCGACATCGGTCTGCTTGTCGTCGGCTGGCACATCCGCCAGCAGCGCAAGGCCGAGTACAGCCTCTCCGGCTTGAACCTCGCGGCCCCGCCCAGGCCCAGGACCTATGTCCCGCCTGTCTCCTCCCCGGCGCAAGCCCCGGCCGCGCCGGCAGCAGCCCCGGAGCCGAGCCCATCCGGCGCGCTCAGCTCGGTGGTCCTGGAAAAAGTCGACAAGAACACGGCCGCGGCCCGCCCGGAACCTTCGGCCAAGCAGGGGGAAAAGACTTGGCTGAAGAAGGCGGAGGACCTCTATTATCAGATGAAGAAGAGCCGGCGGTTCAAGAACTCCAAAGCGCTCCGGAACTGGAAGAAGGAGTTCCTCTCCCACCCGGACCTGGCGGCCATCGACGCGCGCTATCAGCGGGACCGCGATGCGGGGCGCTACATCAAGGAGATGGTCCGCTCGCCAAGCTTCCGCGGCATGCTTGGCAAGTACCTCGTCTCCCCGGACATGCAGGCCTTCATCAAGGAGCTTGCGATGAAGCCGGCGGTGATGGCCGCGGGCCCCGGGGTCCTGGAGGACAAAACGGTGATGGACACCGTCATGGCCTTGAAGATCCCGGGCCTGCCGCCGGTCAGCCGGCTCCTGGAGCTCGGAAGGCAGACTTCCTCGGCCGGGTCCAAGAACACCTCGGCCGCCATCGACCAGATGAAGAAAAACCCTGCCCTGCAGCACATGCTGCAGGAGCAGGGGATCGCCGATACGATACAGAACGCCCAGGGCGGAAAGCGCTAAGAGGGCGTTGGCCGAGAGCCGGCGCTATTTCGCCGTCGATGTGTCCGTGGACGTCTTCTGCTGCTTGTCTCCCTCATCCCCGCCGCCGCACCCCATCATGATGAACGGGAGCGCCGCAAAGAAGACCGCGATCATCAGCTTCTTCATACACCCTCCTCCGGAAACTTAAGGATACTGTAAAGCCCCGGCTCAGATCTGTCAAGGGACTCCGTCCAAGCCATTTTACCTTATATTAACTTTATCCTTGACAGCAAACGCCATTCGGTGGCATACTCACTAATATGGGAGATAAAAAGTCCGTCATCCTGCTCGGCGCGGTGATGGCTCTGGTCACCTGCGGCGCCTTGGCTTTGCTTTTCGTCTTCATGAAGCCGGCCGGCGTCAAGGAATCCGAACTGCCCGGCTCGAGCACGACCCGCTTCCCGGACGCAGGCCCCAGGCCCACGAGCGGCCCCATGCAGTCCTCTTCCGACGCCAGGGCCCCGGACCCCGAGCAGCCCCAGGCCGGAGGTCCCTCCGGCCTCGGGTTCATCAACAAGGACCCCAACGTGCGCGGAAGCGCCGGCAAGTCACAGGCGGAGCTCTCCGCGGATGCCGCCAAAGCAGCTGCCAAGGGCGACGCGAGCGGCCTCCTCGCCAACCTCAAGGAGGAGAACGCGGCCGAGAAGAAGGCCTCCGAGCAGGAGGCGGCCAAGGCCGCGGATTTCACCCGCGACGTCATGCAGTCGGTCGTCGACACCGTGCACGATAACCAGCCTGGCTGGTATGGGGAATATCTCCGCAACAAGGCGCTCAAGAAGATCGCCGACGACTACGACGCGACGAAGGATTTCCCCGCTTTCGTCGCGGCCCTGGCCAAGTCCGCGTCCTTCAGCAAGATGCTGGCCGCCAAGGCCGCCGTTACCGGCATGGGCTCTCTCGTGAAGTCCCTCTTCTCGGACCCGGCCCTGGCCAAGAAGCTCTACCGCGTATTCGACGACAACATCAAGGACCCGAATCTGCTGACGCTGGTCAACAAATACGGGAAGAAGTGCCGTCTCCCGCAGGACATGCTCTCCAAGGCCGGCGGCGGCGGGAGCTCCGGGGGGGCGGAAGAGGCGCCGGCCCAGGAGGAGCCTCCGAAGAAGGTCCGCAAGCCCATGGTCAGGCCCAAGCTGAAGCTCGATACATCGGGAGGGAAAGGGGGGCCCCCGGGGCTCAACTCCGGAGGGTTCGGCGGCAAGACGGGCTTCGGGCCGCGGCATCGGCCTCAGCATCCCTCGCCCGATTCGATCAACCCGCAGGGCAACGGGCAGAACCTGCCGGTGAACCCCAACGACGTCAATTTAGACCAGATCAAGAAGCTCCAGCAGCAGGGCTACGGACGCTGAGGCGACATTCAAGGGGGATTCGCATGCCACACGTCGTGACGAAGAAATGCCTGGGCGAGCTCTATGCCAATTGCGCGGAGATCTGCCCGACGGAATCCTTTCACCCGGGAACCTGCCAAGGCGAACCTTTTATGGCCATCGATCCGGAAACGTGCATTAAGCTGGTCAAATAGCCGTCCTGCCGGAGCGATGCCCGACACCCCCCTGACCGTCGTCCATCTCTCGCCCCGCGACCTCGCCGGCGCGAAGATCTCCGGCCTCAAGCGCCTGCCCTTCGAGAAAGGGCTCCTCTCGGGCGAGGGGGCCCTGGAGTCCGCCGCCCTCTCCGCTTTCCCGTTCGACCGCCTGGTGGGCTCGTGGAACGCGCAGGCCCCCGCCGGCTGCGCGGTGGAGATGCAGGCGCAGGTCCGCTCCGGCGGCGCTTGGTCGAAATGGTTCCGCCTCTCCAGGTGGCGGGAGGGCGCCGCGGCCAGCTTCGGGCCCCAGGCCGACGACTGGGGCTGCGTGGATGCCGATACGCTGAAGCTGGCGAAGACGGCCGACGCCTTCCGTTACCGCATCCTGATGGAGGGCGGCAAGGGCGCCAAAGCTCCGCGACTGCGCCGGATCGCCGTCACGACCGACGACTCCTCCAGCCCCCGGCTCATGTCCCCTCCGTTCTCCCCCGGGCCGTGGGTCCGGGAGCTCCCCCTCTCGCCCCGTTCCCAGCACGAGGCCCCGGAGGAACTGCGGGGAAACATCTGCAGTCCCACGGCGCTCGCGATGGTCCTGGAGTTCTGGGGCAGGAAGGTCTCGACGGAGCAGGCGGCCGCCCTGGTGCGCGATCACGGCGCGGACATCTACGGGAACTGGACATTGAACGTGGCCGGGGCCTCCTCGCTCGGCCTCGCCGGCGAGGCCGCCTGGCTGAACTCGCTCGGGGCCCTGCAGGAGGAGATCGCCGCAGGCCGGCCGGCCGTCGTTTCAATGACCTTCGCCGAAGGAGAGCTCTCCGGGGCCCCGATCCCTCAGACCCGCGGGCACCTCCTCGCCGTGGCTGGGTTCACGCCGGACGGGGACATCATCGCCTACGATCCGGCCGCGCCTGAGCGCTCTTCGGTCCGCCGCGTCTACCGCCGCGCCGAGTTCGAGAAAGCCTGGCTCGAAAGGAAGCGCGGCCTCAGCTACCTGCTCGCAGAGCGCTTCCCCGAGGAGCTGCAGACGGCCGCTGAGACGGCGGACCTGCGCGCCTCCCCCAAAGAGCCGTCCAAGCCCGGCCTGATGGACCGGAGCCTCGGCACTCAGCTCCTCTACGGGGAGCGCGTCCGGGCGCTTGAGGCCCGCGGGAACTGGGTGCGCGTCGAGGCTCTCGAGCAGGAGCACTGCGGCGAGGACGGCCGCTGGGGAGGCTATCCGGGCTGGGTGCGCTCCGAGTCTCTTTTCAAAGGCCTGCGCCCTTACCGCGCGGACGCGGTGCTGCGCGCCAAGAGGACCGAGATCAAGGACTCCAACGGCTTCGCCGGGCTCACCCTGCCTCTCGGCGCGCGGGTCGTTCTCCTCCCGCGCCGTCCCGCCGGCGCTCTGGCCCGCCGATGGGACGGCGCGCAGGTCAGGGTCGTCTCCAAGGCGCCCCAGGACAACATCCTCCTTCCGGACGGCCGGGTCGTCCCGGTCGAAGACAGCCACCTGCGCCCTTCGACGGCCGCAGCGGTCGACCGCCGCGAGATTCTCGAGGCCGCCGCGCTCTTCCTCGGGGACCTCTACCTCTGGGGCGGGCGATCGAGCCTCCAGAAGAAGCCGGGCTGGGGCGTCGACTGCTCCGGGCTTTCGAACCTCTCCTACCGCTCCGTCGGCATCGAGATTCCCCGGGACGCGCGCGACCAGTTCCTCAGGTCCAGGCGTCTTCGCCGCGAGGAGCTCAAGCCCGGGGATTTGGTCTTTCTGAGCGAGACGGAGAAAAGCGAAGGCGTGGACCATGTGATGCTTTATGCCGGAAGCGACGGGCTCATCGAGAGCCGCTTCTCGGCCGGCAAGACGCTCAGGACCACCTTTCCCGAGCGCTTCGGCGCGCCGCTCTCCGGCATCGAGTCGGGCGACGTGGTCCAAGATTTGAGCGGCGCCAAGCCGCTCAAGCGCAGGATCTTCTTCGGGGGCTTCCTCCCGTGAGAAGCGCCAGGACTGCGGGATTCGCGCTGGCCCTTGCGCTGGCCCTTCTGCCCGGGGCCCGCGCGGACGAAACAGAGCCGGATGAGGCGCCCGCCTATCCCGGGGCCGCCGCCCCCTCCGGGAAGCGGAAAACGGCTCTGCCCTCCGGGGACCGCGTTCCCAGAGACGCCGCGCCGTCCGCTCCGGCCGCGGCCAGGCCCAAGGCGCAGAAGCCGAAGACGCCGAAGCCTCCGGCCCGCGCGGCGAAGACGTCCCACGGAAAAGCGGCGAAGCCGGGCGGCAAGCAGGCCGCCGAGGTCGTCTCAAGCTCCCCTCCCATTACCGTCGCCTACCCGCCGGAAGGCTTCGCCTTCGCAGCGGGGCGGTCCATGTTCATCCTGGGCTCCGTCGCCTATCCCCGCCGCCCCTTCCGCATCAACGGGAGCACGGTGGCCGCGCACCCGAAGGGGGGCTTCCTCGCCTACCTCCCGGTGGAGCCCGGCACCTTCACCTTCCGCTGCGAGCTGGACCTGCCGCAGGGCACCACGGTCTGGGTCCGCACCATCCGCGTCCGCGAGTCCGCGCCGACGCCCGCGGCCGATACGCTCCTGATCCTGCCCGAGTCCCTCGCCCCGGCCAACGACGTCGAGCTGCGGCCCGGCGACTGGCTCAACGTCCGCATGCGCGGCACCCCGGGCCTGGTCGCGTCGTTTAACCTGCCGGGGATCGCGCGGGCCCTGCCCATGGCCGAGGCGAAGCCCGGAACCTACGAAGGCGCCTACCAGATCCGCTACGGCGACCGTTTCGAGGAGGCCGATATCCTGATGAGCCTCAAAGGGCCGGGACGCTCGCAGGTCCAGGCGGCAGCGGCCGGTCGCCTGACCGTCGCGGCCCAGCCGCCCGGGGTGCTCATAGTGCGCTCGGAGGGCATCGTCAACGTGCGCAGCGGCCCGGGCCAGGGCTACATCCTCTTTCCGCCCCAAGGGACGCGCTTCCTCGTGACCGGCCGCGACGGCTCCGAAGTGCGCGTACGGCTCTCCGAGCGCCTTTCCGGCTGGATCGGGGACCGCGCCCTCGACTGGCTCCCGGCGGGGACCCCCCCTCCCCGCGCCGTGCTCGGGGACATCAGCCTGGCCGCGACCCCCGACGCCGACGCCCTGACGCTGGATCTCTCCCAGAGGATCCCTTTCCAGGTCGAGGAGTCCCCCGACCTCTCCGGACTCAAGCTGACCCTCTACGGGACCACGGGCCACGTGAACTGGATCGTCTACGATCCGGCCGGCGATTTCGTCCGCCAAGTCGTCTGGAGCCAGCAGGAGAGCGACGTCGTCGAGGTCGCGGTCCGCCTCGCTCCAGGCCGCCTGCTCTGGGGCTATGACGCCTCCTGGCGCGGCGCTCATCTCCGCGTCGAGCTCCGCCGCCCGCCCAAGCTCGCCCCCAGGCCCGCCTCCGTCCTCAAGGGCCGCATCATCGTGCTCGACCCGGGCCACGGCCCCTCGGCCCCGGGCGCCGTGGGCCCGCGGGGCACCTGGGAGCAGGCGGTGAACTTCCTCCTCGCCAAGGACGCGGCGGCCCTGCTCGCCAAGGAAGGCGCGCAGGTCGTCCTCACCCGCGGCCAGGACGAGGACGACGTCCCTCTGAGCGAACGCACCAAGCGCGCCTTCGCCCGCCGGGGAGAGATCTTCGTCAGCCTCCACAACAACGCCCTCCCCGACGGCGACAACCCCTTCGACCGGCCGCACGGCTTCTCGGTCTTCTACTATCACCCCCATAGCCTCGCTCTCGCTGAGTCGGTCTATCGCGCATTCGGCAGGCACGCCCCCCTGCCGGGAGAGGGCCTGCGCTACGGCAACCTCTACGTGGCCCGCGCGACGCAGATGCCCTCCATCCTGACCGAATCGGCCTATCTCATGTTCCCCGAGCAGGAGGACATCCTTCTCGACGCGGCCAAGCGCCGCCGCTTCGCCCTGGCTATCTGCGAAGGCATTAAGGACTTCCTGGAGGGCGAACGCCGCCGCCAGGCCGCGCCCGCGGCCAAGGGGAAGAAGCCCTGAATCGATGATCCGACCTGAAAGCCTCTACGCCCTTCTGGAATTCCTCGCGTCGCTGCGCGAGCCCGACGAACCCAAGATCTGGTCGCGCGCGCTCGAGAAGACGGCCGCCTCGCTCGAGGCCAAGTCCGCCTGCTACTTCTACTTCGACATGAAGAGCCGGCGGCTCGCGCCGTTCCACTCCATCGGCCGGGAGCTTTCCTCCCGCGCGACGGTGCCCGTCGGCGAAGGCCTCTGCGGCTGGGTCGCGCGCTACCACGAGCCCCTCCTGGCGCCGGAGGCCGCCGCGGACCCCCGCTTCCGACCCGAGCTCGACGGCCCCGCGGCCTCGCTCCTCTGCGTCCCCATCTTCGACCGCCTCGATTTCTCCGGAGCGCTCTCCTACGCGGACGGCCCGAACCCTCTGGCGCAGGAGGACATGCGCTTCGCGCTGGCGGTCTCCCAGCACGTCTCGCTCTCTTTGAGGCGCCTGAAGCTCGAGAGCATGGTCAACCGCGTGACCTCCTACAACTCGAGCATCCTCGACAACCTCTCGGGCGGGTTCCTGGCCTTAGACCTCCGCGGCCGCGTCATGATCTGCAACCCCGCGGCGCGGCGCATCCTCGCTGTCCAAGGGGAGGTGACCGACCTGCCCATCGAATCCGCCCTTCCCGCGATCCCCCAGCTGGCCGCGGTCCTGCGCGAGACCTTGTCGAAGAAAGCGGTGGTCAAGCGCCAGGAGCTGCGCTGGACCTACGAGGGCCAAGGCCGCCTCCTCGGCTCCAGCACCATGCTCATCCAGGACACCGAGGGCCGCTTCACCGGCGCAGGCGTCATGTTCCAGGATCTCACGAACATCAACAGATGAGTTAATGCTTCAGCCGGTCAAAAGCCCGCCGGATTTCCAGCCTCCGGCGCTGCAGCTGCTCAAGGAGCTTCTTGGCGTCTTCCGTCTTCATGAGGCCCTTGCTCAGGCCCCGGATGCGCTCGATGGCCGCTTCAATCTCCCGAGCCGCCCGTTCGTAGGCCGCCGTTGCCTCGGCTTTCCTGCCAGCCCGGGCGTACGTTTCAGCCAGCGGGATGAGGATGTCAAGCTGTCCGGGGCTCCGCTTGTCCGCGGATTCCCAGGCCCGCAGAGCCAGGCTGACTTTCCCTGTCGAGCGATAGCTTTCAGCCAGCAGGCAGTCGAGGCGGGTCCGCAGGGCGCTGTCCCCCTCATCCCCGCTTGGGATCAGAGCTTGCGCCTGCACCAGCAATGCCGCGGCCTCTTGCGGCCGCTTCTTCAATAGGGAGGCCCCGTACTTCATGAAGGGCATGAACCAGCCGGG
Source organism: Elusimicrobiota bacterium (assembly GCA_016212885.1). Taxonomy (GTDB): domain Bacteria; phylum Elusimicrobiota; class Elusimicrobia; order UBA1565; family UBA1565; genus UBA9639. Next base: position 24,494 of record JACRDO010000148.1, read on the forward strand.
CGCGCTCTCCAGCGCCCTCCGGTATTGGGCCAGCGCTTCTTTCTCCTTTCCAAGAGCCGAATAAACGTCTCCCAGCTTCTCGTGCAGGGCGGCTTTAGCCGAGGGTTCGTTCTCGACTAAGGCCGCGGCCGCGAGCAGCCTTTGCGCTCCGGCAGGGTCCCTCAGCCGCAAGCGCAGAAGGCCCAGGACATAGCCTGAGCCTTGGGAGTGCGTGAGCCCTGGATCCATGAAATCGACGCGGATGGAGGGCTGAAGTCCGAACGCTATTTCATAGGCGGCCAAGGCCTTGGTGTAGTCGTGTTCGGTGCTGTAGTAGTAACTTGCCAGCAGGACCTGGGCCGCGGCGTTCTGAGGGGCGCAGGCCGCGCTCTGCCTGCAGAGGCCGCCCCAGTCCCGGTAGAGGCCGCTGCGTAGGACCGATAGCAGGCCCCAGCAAAGCGCGAGCGCGGCCAAGAGGAAGCGGGCGCGCGTCTCATAAAGGAGGGAGATCAGGAGCAGGCAGGAGCCCGCGCAGGCGCCGTAGAGATACCTGTCCGCCACAAGGGTATAGCTCGCGGATGGAACCATGGAGCCCGAGTCTGCGAAAGGGATCAGATGCAGATAAGGGAGCAGGCTGATGAGGATCCAGCTTAGGAGGAAGGCTCGCATGGGGCGAGCCCGCCAGCGCCACAAGAGAAAGGCATAGAACGGCAGGAGAAGGAAGAGGAGCCGGCTTTGGCTCAGGGTGTGCATCAGGCAGAGGGGATAGGGGATGAGCAGGGCCTTCAAATACCAGCCGAAAGCCGCAGCCGGCAGGGCGGGGGACCAGGCTGGAAGCTGCTCAGCGGGCAGAACCGCCGCGGGAGCCAGGAGCCGGAACCGGAACCAGAGGTAGGCCGCGGCGAGGATGAGGAGGGCGCCGCCCCGCTTGAGATGCCAGGGAAGTTTTTCGCGCTCGAAGCAGACCGCGTAGGCGCTGACCAGGCCCAAGGCCAGCAGGCCGGTCTCCTTGGAGAGCAGCGCGGCCACGAAGGCGCAGGAGAGAGCGAGCTTGGACCCATCCATCCAGGAGAGCAGGGTCAGCAGACTGAAGAAGAAGGCCAGCAAATGGCCTTTGAAGATTGAGATGTTGACGGCCTCCGTATGCGCCGGGAAAAGGGCGAACAGGAGTGCGGCCGCCAAGGCGGCTCCTCTCTGCAGCGAGAGCCGGCGGCCCAATTCATAGACCAGATACGCGTTGGCCGCGTGCAGTCCGATGCCGAGCGCGCGATAGGCCGCGGGATCCCGATGGATGGGGAAATGCAGGAGCGTGGTAAGGGGCTGGTAGGTGCGCTCATGGCTGAACTGGAAGTACTGCAGGGACGCCAGCTGCCTCCAGAAGTCGGCGAACGGAAGCTGGTAGATGGGGTTGCGCTGGATGAAGAGGAAGTCGTCGAAGGTCAGGACAGGAGCGGACAGGACGATGAAATAGACGGCCCAGACAGCCGCGGCCACGGCCAGCCCTGCGATCAGCCTCTCCCGCGCCAAACGCCCAGGCATCAACGATATCTGCCGCAGCGGAAGCTCACATCATCGCCCCCGGTGGACGGGCCCTGATACTCGTATCGGGCGAAGATGCCGCTGGCCGTCTCCATCCCCCAGCCGCCTCCCACGAGGATCGCCGCGGGAAGCCCGCTCAGCACGATGACTCTGGAGTTGTAGTTCGACGCCGCGATGTTCCAGCTGCCGTCTGCGCCGTAGTCCGCGTTCGGCCAGTGCGTATTGCGAAAATACCCGTCGGCCCAATTCAAGGGGGCGCCGACGTAGTTCTGCCCGGATTGGGCCCAGTCCGCGACCCACTCCCACATGGAGCCGTTCATGTTCTCCGCGCCCGCGCTGGAGAGGCAGCTCCCGCCCTGTCCCGGGGTGGTGGGGCCGGCGTCCGAGGTGTTGCAGTTCGGCGGGACTCCGACGAGGCCGGGGTCCGGGGTCCCGGCGGCCGCGGCCTGCCATTCCGCTTCGCTCAGCAGGTGCTTGCCAGCGTTGGCGCAGGCGATGTTGGCCTGGAACCACGAGGCGCTCGAAGGCTTCACCCCGGAAACGCTGCGGGCGTAGATCGGGTTCGCCCCGCCCGAGGCGCAGTCCTGCCCGGCCTCCGCGCACGGGTAGTCGCCGTCCACGATCCCGTACTGCGTGCCTCCGGTCCGCGAGGACCACACCGACGCCTCGTATTTGTCCACGCAGAGGTCCCCCACCGGGACCATCGCATCGTTCGGATCAATGGGATTGACGCACGGCCGGGTCCAGCTGCCCGCGTAGCGCCTGGTCGCGGCCTGCATCGCTGCCACGGGGTCAGCTGCGAGGGTCAGCGCGCCGGTCATGATATCCCCGGCGCTGAAGACCACGCTGTTCTCTAGATTGGCCGCGGGGATGCTTCCGGTGAGATTGGCCGCCTGCAGGTCCGGGAAGGCCCACGCGCCGCCCGCGAAGAACGGCGCGCTCACTCCCCCCGCCTTTGCGAGAATCCCCGAGGAAGCCTCCAGGCTGAAGAGCGCGGGGCCTGTCCGCGTGAACGTGCCGCTGGACGCGGTGAGTCCCCCGCTCAGCGTCGCGGACCCTGCAATGATGCCGTAGGCCACGGAGACTCCGCCGCCGGCCGTAACGGCCTGGCCCGCGGTGAAGGTGTTGGGGACCGAGGTGAACGCCGCCGTGCTCGGAAGCATGGAGGAATCCATGGGCCCGTTGAGCAGGCTTCCGGCGTTCAGCCGGACCCCCATATTGAGTGTCCCGTCCTGGACCCCGGCCGTGGGCGCGTACGCGGCGGTTACTCCGGTCACCCCCGCTCCATTGCCGTAGAGCCAGGCGGCGCTGACCGATGAGGCAATGGCCACGGCCATTCCCGCGGCTCCCAGGCTGGTGATGGGGTCCGAACCGCCTCCGGCATGGGAAGCGGCATGGGGCGTGATGGTCGCATTCACCCAAGCCGAGCCGCTCGAGAATTTCAGGATGCTGACGGAAGAGTCGTACCACAGGTCCCCCGGGGAGGGCGAGGCAGGGGCCGCGAAAGCGTAGGTATAGCTTTTCCCGGAATGGAGGAGGGCGTTCATTGAATAGGGGGCCGCGGCCAGCTCCTCGCGGGGGCTGAGCTTGGTTCCCTCCACCTCCAATTCGAGCCAGCGGCCGCCGCTTTCCCAGTTCACGCCCGTCGGCTGAAGGACCGCGCGGAAGGCCCCCGTGCTCAAGGACACCGGGCTCGCGGCGCTGGTCCACAAAGGGGCCCCGCCGGAGGCGGAATCGTAGAGCCGGAACACCATGCTCTTTGCGCCCGAAACCAGCACGCCGGATTCCTTCAGGACCCCCTGGTAGTTGATCTTTCCTGGAACCGCGGCCCACACCGGGGAGGCGGACAGAAGAAAGGCGGCCGCGGCCGCCCTCGCCGTCCTCATCTTACCGCCGCCTGCCGCAGCGGAACCCCACGTAAGCACGCGAGGCTGTGGGGCCCTCGCGCGCGTCCAAGGCGAAGACACCGGCGTCGGTCAGGTCCGAATAGGAGCCCCCGCGGATCAGGGCCGCGGGAAGCCCGGTCCGGTAGCCGCCGCCGTTGTCGGCGCGTCCGGCCACGTTCCAGCTCCCGTCGCTCCCATAGCTGGCATCGGGCCACTGCGCGCTGACGAACGAGCCTTGGGTCCAGTTGGTCGGCGGGCCGTTGTAGTGCTGCCCCGCCTGGATCCAGTTCGCCACCCATTCGGAGACGGAACCCGCCATGTTCTCGGCGCCGCAGCTCGACAAACAGCTCCCACCGCCTCCCGTCGTGGTGGGGCTGCCGCCCAAGACGTTGCAGTTCGCATCGGGATCCACGGTGCCGGCCGCCGCGGCCTGCCACTCCGCGTTGCTCAGCAGGCGCTTGCCCGAGTTCGAGCACGCGACGGAGGCCTGAAACCACGTGATGTACCTCGAAGGAGTGACCGCGGAAACGCTGCGCGCGAAGATCGGATTGGCCGCGCTTGCGCCGCAGTCCTGGCCGTTGTCCAAGCACGGGTAGTTGTCCGCGTTTGCACCGTACTGCGCGCTCCATGTGGGAGGCGCGGACCACACAGAGGCCTCATACTTGTCCACGCAAAGGTCCCCCACCGGAACCATCACATCGCTTGCGTCGTTGGGGTTGACGCAGGGCCGGGTCCAGCTGTCCACGTACCGCTTGGTCGCCGCTTCCATGGCCGCGGAGGGATCAGCTGAGAGGACCAGGGCCCCGGTCATCGTGCCGCCGGCCTTGGGCACGGCGTTGCCCAGGGCCGCGGAAGGCACGACCCCGGAGAGATTGGCGGCCGGAAGATTGAAGAGCCCGGCCCCGCTGCCTGAGAAGAACGGCGCGCTCACCCCGCCCGCCTTCACCAGGATCCCGGAGGAGGTCTCCAAGCTGTAGGACGTATTGCCGGTGCGGGTGAAGGTGCCGCTGGACGCGGTGATGCCCGTGTTCACGGCCGCCGAGCCTGCGATGAGCCCATATGTCACGGAAAGCCCGTCCCACGCGGTGATGGTCTGGCTCGAGGTAAATGTATTAGCGATAGAGGTAAACGCCGCCGTGCTCGGGAGTATCGCGGAGTTGACCGGGCCGTTGACCAGGCTGCCCGCGTTCACCCTCACTCCCATGCCGAGGGTCCCATCGAGGACCCCGGCCGCGGGCACTTGGACCGCGCTCACTCCGGTCAGGCCCGCGCCGTTCCCATAAAGCCAGCCCGCGCTCACCGAGGATGCGATGGCCACGCCGAGGGCCGGCCCTCCCAGGGCCGTGAGCGGGTCCGCGCCGCCGCCCGCATGGGTGAAGGCATGGACGGCCCCGGCGCCGGTCGCGGGCATCCATGTCGAGCCGTTCCAGAATTTCAGCGTGTTCGCGGACATGTCGAACCATAGGTCCCCTGCTGCCGGCGAAGCAGGCGCCGCCCCGGCACTGGTGTAGCGCTTACCTGAATGATAGAGGGCGTCGAGCGCATAGGGAACCGCTGTGAGCTCCTCGCGCGGAGCGAGCTTGGCCCCCTCGACCTCGACCTCCAGCCAGGGGCTGTAGGCTTCCCAGTCGACCCCGGCCGGCTGCATGACCACACGGAACACCCCCGTGGATACGGCCACGGTATAGGTCGTGCTGGTCCAGATGGGGACAGGGGAGGATGAGGCGGCGTAGAGCCTGAAGACCATGCTCTTGGTCCCGTTGACCAGCACGCCGGATTCCCTCAGGTTCCCTTGGTAGGTGATCTTATCGTTGACCGCGGCAGAGGCCCCAGGAGCAGAGCACGCCAACAGGGCCCCGAACGCAGATGTCAATAAGATGCCTCGGAAGGGGATCATCGGATCACCATCAGCCGCCCGGTCTTTGAGTTGACTCCGGAGACGACCCTCCAGATGTAAACTCCGCTGGCGACGGCGTGCCCCGACTCGTTCTTGACGTCCCAAACGAGCCTGGCCGGCGACAGGTTCGCGGGGATGTCGAGCTTTCGGACCCGCTGACCCACCAGGTTGTAGATATCGATCCGCCCTTCGGAAGGCAGGTTGGCGAACGTGATCCCCGCTGACTCCGTGCCGGTCCGGCCCGGCCCGGTCCCCGACTTGGGGCCGTTGGGCCGGAAGGGGACAGGGAAGGCGGAGACCTCGCCCACCGAGCTGTCGGCCCCGCCGATGAGGGTATAGACGCTCAAGTGGTTCACCGGAGCCGCGACCCTCTTCTGGGCGGGGTCCACGCCGGAGTCGGGGACTTTGACCCAGATGCCGAGGGCCTCATCGAGGGTCCATAACGACAGGGTCTTGACCCGCACAGGCGGGCTGGTCCCGTCCGCAATGCCGTCGCCCGCCGCGTCAGGGTAGCGGATGGAGAGCACGCTCGGGGAAAGGAGCGGGGCGTCGTAGACTCCGTTCTCATCCATCAGCTTGACCTCCCAGATGCTTCCGGCGAGAGGCTGGGCCACGGGCCCTTGGTTGGCCAGGAGCACCGAGTTGGCGTTGGCGATCTTGGCGGGGTCCACGGAGAGCGGATTCTGCGCCGGGTCGCTCCGGAAGAGAACGTCGAACCCGGAGGCGGCCACGGAAAAAGGAGAGAACAGCAGGGAGATGGCGCCGGTCGGGTCCTGCGCCGTATAGGCCCCCGAGTTCTGCAAACTGAATCTGGGCGGGTTGTAGAAGCCTCTGCGCAGCGCGTACGCGCTTCCCTGCAGGAGGTCCGGCCCGCTGGAAGGCAGCAGGGTCTGGCCGAATGACCCTCGAGCGCTCCAATTCCCTCCGGCGACGGCGTTGCCGCCCCCCGAGTCCTGAACGGAGAGGTCCAGGCTGTAGTTTCCGCCCGCGCTGAGCTGGCCCGCCGCCTCAGGCGCCAAGCAGGCAGCTGCCAGCGCAAACAGGAAAGCGCGAGAGAGGCCGCTCATGGCTTCGCCTTCCTATTGGAGGAACCCTGCCCGCCTTCGATCCGCTGGAGGTACCTGCGGATGCGCTTCTCGGGGATCGAGCTGATCTTCGAGGCGGCCGCGAGCGCGCCGCTCCAGTGCTTCTTGGCCTGGTCCATATCCTCCTGGGAATAGTAGTAGAAGCCCCATACGGCTTCCTGGTACCAGTTCGGCCGCCACGTGAACCGGGAGTGCTTCCAGGCGACCCTCTGCGTCATCCTCCCATGGATCTGGGCCTGCACCCAGGCGTCGTCCGGATTCTGCTCCAGGATCGCGTACAGCCAGTCATAGGCTTCCAGCAGGTCGTCTTCTTCAAGGCGCTCCTCGAGCTTCTCGCTCCAGCGGCCGTGCGGGATCACCCAGACCCGGTCCATCTCGCGGCTGTCCTCCGCCTGCCTCCGGAGCTCCGAGCGCTCCTGCTGGATCTGCGACTTCTCCGACGCGGCGGCCGTGCGCGCGGCCAGACGCAGGAGCTCCCGTGCCTGAGGATGGGAAGGATCCTTGAGGACCACCTCCAGCGCGAAGCGCAGCGATGCGTCGTAGCGGCCCTGCCGGTACGCCTCCCGGCCCTGCTGGAGCGAGAACTCCGTTTCGGACTCGGATCGCGAGGGATCGAGGCCGTACGCGTTCCCCAGGCAGAAGCCGAGGGGCAGGAGCAGCATGGCGATTCTAGCGCTTGAGCTGCTCATTGGCTTCTCTCATGTACTCCAAGGCGGCCTGGTTGCCTGGATCGATCTGGAGCGCCTTGTCGAACTCCAGCAGGGCGTCATAGACCCGCCCTTCGCGCAGAAGCTTCTTGCCGTTCTGCAGGACATCGCGGACCATCCGCTTGTCCAGCTGGGCGATTGCGGGCCTGCCCAGCCAAACGGTCAGTCCGACCCGGTGCATCTGCCCGAGCTCCCCGTAGCCCGCGAACGCGTAGTCGAGCTCGATGACCTTCAGCTTGAAGCCGATGCCTCCCCGGAAACCCTGCCCGATGTCCTGGCCGGTCCGGTATCCCATCCTCAAAGCCAGAAGGTCGAACACGGCGTATTCCGCCCCCATGGCCGCGTAGAACCTTTCATCATGGCTGAGCACCTGGTCAGCTGTCAGGGTGAGGCTGTCCCCGCCGGGGCGGCATCTCCAGGCCAGGCCCAGCCGGTAGGTGTCCGGCAATGGCGTACGCGCCTGGTCGAATTTCAGACCGGGGCCCAGGTTCGACGCTGAAAGTCCGAGGCGCCACTCCTGGTCCGGCACAGCGCTCAGGGATCCAGGCTTGGGGCGGTAGTACGCGATCGCCCCGGCATCTGCGGCCGCAGTCATGGCGGAGACCGAGTCCAGCCTTTCCCAAACCCCTTTGAGGTTGAGGCCCACGCTGAGGGTCGGACGTTCGGCTCTGTCTTTCATGAGGGCGCGGCTGTATGCCAGGCCCGCCGCGTAATCAGAGGAGTCGATCATCCCGGTCTTGGCGCCCTGGGCGTCATAGCCTTGGAACTCGGTCATGCCCAACCGGGTCAGGTTGAAGTCGAGGACCGAGCCGCGGCGCAGGGGATAGGCGAGGGAAAGGTACTGGTGGTCCACCCCTTCGAAAGACCTGTTGTAGGTCATGGCGAACTGGGGATGCTCCAAGGAGGCCAATCCGGCCGGATTCCAATAAACCGAGTAGGCGTCCTCGGCCGCGGCCGCATGCGCCTCGCCCATGCCCACCGCGCGCGGGCTTGACGCGAATTTGAGGAAAGTCGCCCCAGCTGCGCCGGGCTCGCCCGCTTGCGCAGGCAAGGCCGAGCACAGACAGATGCAGATGCCCGCGAGGATGCGCCTCGGAGTCTTCACGGTAACAAGTATAGTATCCCTAATAGCAATGTCAATAATGTAAATGTTGCGCGATCGAGGGGTTATTTCAGGCCGGAGAGCCAGGCTTGGGCCTCTGCGGCGTCCCGCTGGTTTCCGTATAAGGCGAGGTACTTCTCGACTTCGGCGGCGATCTCCTCGCGGCGGACGGATTTCTGCTCAAGCAGCCGCTCGGCCAAGTTCAAGTCATCGGGCCGGAAGTACTTGAACTCCTTCGGCTCGACCCACTCTTTTGGGAAGGAGCCCCTGCGGACGAAGGCCATGGCCTGCCGGTCCCAATAGACGAGGGCCCAGAGTTTCTCCGGCATGAAGAAGGCGTAGTAGGGCCGCCAAAAGGTCTTCTCGCTTTTGCTCTTCTTGCCGGCCCTCACAGGCAGCATCAGGCTCGTACGCTCGAGCAGAGCGACCCCGATGCTGCCGGATTCCAAGAATTTCTGGAAATCCGTCGGCGACACCTGGGCCTTGTGGTAGCGGTCCAGGAGCGAATGGAAGATGTAGCGGCCATCGAAGAAGACCTTGTAGTCCGGAGCCAGCGCGAATCCCAGAAAGCCGCCCCAATGCCAGACATTGAGCATCCTCTTGGGCGCCAGGACCGGGCGCTCCGCATCCAGGAAGGCGGCCAATTGGGCAGGGACATGGCGGGAATCGAAAGGACCCCAGCCCCGGAGCAGGGACGGGGCGATCCTCCCGGAGAAGAAGATGAGCCCGGCGACCGCGCCTGCGGCCAGCAGTCCGCGGGCCGCCCGCGCCCGAGCGTAGGGGAGGAGAGCCGAAGCCGCCACAGGCACCGCGACCGAAACGAAGTAGGCGTGCAGGCGCGCGTGCCTGGAAGCCGCAAGGCCGAAGAGGGCCAAGGCGGCCAGGTGCTCGGCGGGCAGATGGCGCAGGCGCCAGAGCGCGAGGGCGAAGCTGGAGACGAGGAGCACCCAGAAGGGCCATTGCCCTCCCTCGAGCACGCTGGCTTCCATCCATTCCACGATGTACTTCTTGAGCCCTCCCAGCTCGAGCCAGTGCTTCCAGAGCAGAGCGTAGATGGAGGGTCCGAAAGGGTTGAGCAGGCTCCCGCATGCCGCGGCCAGGAGCCAGAGGGCCGGCTCCAGACGGCGCTCCTTGAGCCAGTCTTTGACCGCGTAGATCGCGAGCAGGACGAGGCCGTACGCGAAGCCCGCATGGAGATTGGACCAGAGCGCGAAAAGCACGGCCAGGAGGGCGCACTTCACGGCCGCGCTCTGGGAAGCGCCGCCCTCGGAGGGCAGATGTTCTCCTCTCCCGGAGAGGGCAGCCGGACCCAGGGCTGTTCGCCCGAGCCTGTGCCTCTCAAGGCCGTCCCAGAGAGCGAGGAAGAAGAGCAGGGAGAAATTCTCCGGCCTGAGATCGTTGACAGCGTAGACCCCGAGGGCCCAGGCGAAGACGCCGAAGGCCCGACCGAGCAAGGAGACTTCATAGAGCGAGAGGATCCTCAGGATCAGCGCGCCGCAGGCAGCGAGCTGGAGCAGCTTCAGGGCCCATAATCCCCAGAAGCCGGCCAGCTTGTACGCCGCGTAGAACACGGCCTGGGTCAGCCATTCGAAGTCGGCCCACGTCTGGCCGGAGAGGGTCCAGGAAAGCCAGTCGGCCTTGGGGATGGACCGGTGCTCCGCCATCCACCTCCCTGCGCTGAGGTGCCAGAAGACGTCGGGGTTGGACACCGGCAGGCAGAAGATGAACAGGGCGCAGGCGGCCAGAAGGGCCGCGGCCAGCAAAGGAAGAAACCCTGGATTCTTTTTCAGGACCGGCATGGCGTTGCGGGTATCATAGCATCATATTGAAGATCCGGCTGAAGTGCTCCTTGCGAATCCGATATAATGGCGCAGACCCATGCAGCGCAGAGACCGCCTGGCCGGCGCAGGCCTCTTCCTCGGAACACTCCTTCTATTCGTTTTTTCCTATCGGGCGTATTTCTCCGGAGGCTGGACCTTCGAGTTCTGCCACTACGCGGACATCGCCTCGAACATCCTGAGCGGCCGCGGCTTCTCGACCTCCACGTTCTGGCCCTGCGAGCTCGCGGTGCTCGAGCGCGCCGGCGCCGCGGTCAAGGAGACCGGGCCCGTGGTGAGCCGCTCCCCGCTCTTCGCGTATTGGTCCGCGCTCTGGATGGCGCTCGGCCGCGCCGACTTCGGCATGGCCCTGGGCAGCGGCCTCGCGCACGCGTTCTGGGTGATCGTCATCTTCGTTATCGGGCGCCGCTTCTTCAGCTATCCCGCGGCCCTGCTGGCGGCCGGGCTGTGGCTGGTCCACCCCATGCTCACGGCAGGCTACGACCTCTCCGGCCATCCGGACGTGCTCTTTGGCTGTCTCTTCGGGCTGTTGAGCTTCCTTTATTGGCAGGCTCTCGAATCCCCCGAGCCTCCGGGCTTCGGCAGAGGATTCGGCCTCGGGTGCCTGGCCGGCGCCGCGCTCCTCACGCGCTCCAGCTTCGCCGTCTGGCTCCCCGTCTTCCTGGCCGCTCCCTTGCTCCGGCGAAAGACGAGACTGCTCCTGCCCTTCCTCACGGGATTCCTGGCTTTGAGCGCGCCTTGGCTCATCTATTCCCTTCGCACGTTCGGGGCCGTCTCCCCCCCTCTGCTGCTCTGGAACCTGGCTGACAAGACCTTGGTCCCGAACCTGCCTTGGATGGAGTACCGGGTCTACTCGCTCTCGGACTTCATGAACGCGGATGCGCTGGCGGCCCTGCTCCGAAAAGGCTGGCTCTTCTTCAACGTCTTCCTGAAGGACCTGCCCACGCTGTGGGCCATGTCCGTTCTCTTTCCCTTCGCCGCGGCCGGCATGATCGTTCTCGGGGGCCCGGCCTCAGGCTTCGCCGCATGGCTTCTCATTCTCCTGGCCTGGCAGGCCGTCGCCTTCTCCTTCCTGCGCTACGAGGCGCTCGGCCTCTTCAATGGACGCTACTATCTTTGGTTCGCCCCCTTCGTGGTCCTTTATGCGGCCGCGTTTTTCGAGTCGAGATTCAAGTCAAAGGCCTGGAGGATCGGGGCCGCGGCGGCCCTGGCGCTCGTCTTGCAGTCCTGGGTCTCCATCTACGCGGCCATCCCGCGCGACTCCAGGCATCCGAGCGGCCTGGCGATCAAAGACTGGCCGGAGCTGAAGCACATCCGCGGCGCCGTCCCATCGGACGCCTGGATCGCGACCAACATCCCGGCTCAGATATCCTGGTACGCCAAGCGCAGGACATTCAACGTGACCAACCGGCCGCAGGACCTGCCGAGGCTGCTTGAGCGCTGGCCCGCGGAGTATGTTTTCCTGTCAAGCCACGAGAGCGGGGAGCTGCAGAACTACCCGGCTTGGCTGGGGCTCCTCAACAGCGCCGGAGGCCCGGAGAACGCTCTCGAATGGATGGGATTCAAGCTGGAGAAAGCATTCGACGCAGGAGTGCTCTACCGGAAGGCCCCCTCAAGCCTCAAGCCAGGACGGCCTTGAACGGCCGCGGAGGGTCCTGCTCGCGCCAGAATCCCGCGGCAGATTCCAGGATGTCCAGGAAGACGGCGCTGTCCTCTGGCTTTTCGCGGCAGATGTCCCCGGAGTCCGTGAACACGAGCAGGAAGCCCGGATTGTCGATCCAGCCGTCCATGTCCGTCAAGCAGTCCGACAAAGCGTCCCAGTTGCCTCCGAAGTAATCCGGGAAGCGCAGGGCCTCGCCAAGCCGGCAAAGCAGGGCTTCCTTATCCGGGGCGCCCTTGCCGTCGATGCGCGCGCGGAAAAAGCCGAGCTCGTCCGCGGCCGCTTCAGCGGCCGCGAGCTCCTGGGGCGGCCCGTCCAGGCGAAGGACCGCCTTGCCCCCGGCGTCGGCCAGGAGGTTCCTCCAATCCATGCCTGGATCGCGCCTAGCGGATGACCTGCAGCTCGATGAAGGTGCGGTAGTGGTCGGGCGAGTAGTAGAGGACCTCGCCCCCGCCGATGATGAGCCGCTCTGCGCCGCGGTGCCCCTGCGGAGGGCTGATCTGGAAGGTCCGGTCCCCGACCGTGACGGTCATGGGGCTGCCTTTCGGCGGGAGGACCGTGTACTCGCGGTAGTAGCCTTTGGGCTTGGCGGGCAGGCGGCCTTCGCGGTTCTCGAACACTACGCCGTCCTTGGGGAAGGGCAGAGGGGCGCCATTGTAGACCGCGGCGACGATCTTCAGGATGATGTCGACGCGGATGCGGTCGCTGAACTTAGGGAGAAGATCCTTGCCCGGCGGGATCGCCTTGGCCGAAGGCTCCTCAGTGGAAGCGCCCGGGATGTCGACCGGGCCGGCCTCGATCAGGTCGATGCCGACGCCGCCGGAGATGTCCTCCCGCTGGCCGGCTGGGACGGAATTGAGCAAGGACCCGAAAGCCGAGGAGTCATCCGTACTGACTGAAGATGCCGTCCCCCTCCGCGCAACCGCGGCCAGCCCCAACACGACGATGACCGCGCCGATCGCCGCAAGCAAAGCCCAGCGCATCTTCTGGCTCTTCATGTCGCCTCCAAGCCGGATTCTACGGCTCCCAATGGGTATTATACCTCCATTTCAGGCTATTTAAACCTTAATCATGTTATAATCCTGCCGGATGCTCAAGCGCGTTTCCTTATTCCTCCTGCTGCTCTGCTGCCGGCCCCTGGCAGCTGGGGACAACCAGTTCAGCGTCACGGACTCCCAGAGCAATTTCTATTCCGTCACCAACCGGTTCAACGGCGTCAACGACTTCGTTCACGTCAGGAAGCTCAACCCGAATGGAAGCCTGCTCTGGGAGAACTACCGCAGCCCGATCGGCTCAGACCTCAGGGCCTCCGCGGTCGCCGCGGACATCTTCGGCAATCTCGTGATCGCCGCGGTGCGCGGCCGGGGGAAAGACGCGGTCATGAGCGTCATCCGCTATCGAGCCGACGGCATGCTCGACTGGGAGACGGATTTCAACGACAACAACACGAACCTGCCCACGGCCTTGGCCTTGGACCGCGACGGCAACGCCTATGTCGGCGGCAACTCCCTGCGCCAGGGCCGCTCCCTGGCGCGCATCTGGAAATACGACAATTTCGGCACGGTCCGCTGGAACCGCGAGTACGGGGATTTCGGCAACAACTACGTCTGCCAGCTCCAGCTCGACATCCGGGGCGAGGTCATCCTGGGCGTCGAGACCCACCAGAGCGTCAGCGCAGCCTCCGGGCAGTACACGCTTGTTACCGTAGTCTACGACCAGGGGGGCGCCCTGGTCTCCGCGCGATGAAGGCCTGCCTCTTCGCCCTGCTCCTGCATGCCTCGGCCCTCCAGGGCTGGGCCGCGGACCCGGAAACCTTCGTCAGCGCGGACGCTGACCGGGTCTACACCTTAGACCCCGCGGCCATCTACGACCGGCAGAGCTTCTCGGTCGCGCTCAACATCTACGAGCCCCTCGTGGCCTTCGGCTCGGAAGGGGCTAAGCCCTCGTTGGTGCCTTTCCTCAGCGCCGAGGTCCCCAGCGTTGAGAACGGCCTGCTCTCAAAGGACGGCCTCACCTATTCCTTCCCCATTCGCAAGGATGTCCGCTTCCACCACGGCGGGGAACTCACCCCCGAGGACGTGCGCTACTCCCTGCTCCGCTTCCTCCTGCGCGACCCCGAGGGCGGGCCCGCGGGCATCCTGCTCAAGCCTATCCTTGGGGTGTACTCGACCCGCGACGAGAATGGCGCCCTCGTCGTGCGGTATTCGGACGCGGCCCAGGCGGTGCGGGTGGAGGGCGATAAGGTCGTCATCCAGCTTCGCTCGCCTTACGCTCCGTTCCTGAGCATCATAGCCTCCTGGCCCTTGGTCACGTCCAAGAGCTGGGCCGCGGCGCACGGGGACTGGGACGGGGAGGAAGCCGCCTGGCAAGCCTTCAACAACCAGGATTTCCGCAAATCCTACCTGAGCTCCCACGCCAACGGCACCGGGCCTTTCATGCTGGATGCGAGCAGCGCCTCCGCGAACCTGGTCGTGCTCAAGCGCCACGAAGCCTACTGGCGGGGCCCGGCCCGCTTGAAGACCGTGGTGCTCCGCCAGATCGATTCCGAGCTCGCGCGACTGAGTCTTCTGCAGACCGGCGACGCGGACCACGCGTCCCTGAGCCGCGCCAGCCTCGGGGACATCGCGGGCTCCGGCGCGATGGTCCTAGACGACCTGCCCGGCTCCGCCATCGGGCCGGCCTTCTTCTTCACCTTCGAGGCGGACCCCAAGGACAACCCGGCCCTGGGAAGCGGCCGGCTCGACGGGGAAGGCATCCCGCCGGACTTCTTCAAGGACCCCGACGTGCGCCGCGGCTTCGCCTGCGCGTTCGACTATGAGCTCTTCCTTAACACCGCCCTGCGCGGAAAGGGCGAGCGCGCCGAGGGACCTCTGCCCTTGAAATCCTTCGGCCTGAGCGCGGGGAGCCCCCCTTGCGGGCACGACCGCGCAAAAGCCGAACAGCACCTCCAGAAAGCCTGGGCCGGGCTCCTGTGGCGCAAAGGGTTCAAAGCCGAGGCAGCCTACAACGCCAACGACCCCGCCGCGCACGCCGCGGCCGAGAACCTGTCGGCCGGGCTGCGCGCCATCCGGCCGTCGTTTTCCCTGACCCCCAAGCCTTTCTGGAAATCGACCCTGGAGAAGGAAGCCCTCCGGCACAGGCTGCCGGTCTTCATCTCCGGCTTCGAGGCGGATTACCCGGACCTGCACTCCTACGCTTTCAGCCTGCTCCACAGCGCGGGCTTCTTCCCCAAGGCCCAGCGCTACTCAAACCCGGCCGCGGACGCCATTGTCGACGAGGCGCGGCGCAGCCCGGACGACTCCGCCCGGGCCAAGGCCTATGGCGAGCTCCAGGCGCTCTACAAGAAGGACCTGCCGCAGGTCTACCTCTATGCCCCGGTCAACTTCAAGGCCCTGCGCACCGGGATCAGCGGAGCTCAGCCGGCTCACGGCCGGTTGGATCCCTTCACCCTGCACAACGCCCTCTATTTCTACCGCATCCGAAAGGACTAGCCGTAAATCTTCTTGATCTTCTCCGCGAGCCCTTCCCGCCTAAGGATTTTCCGATAGTCCCGGGGATGAAGCTGGATGAGCTTCTTCAGATACGCCATGTGCTTTTGGATCGCCTCGTCGTAAAGGTCCTTGTCGATCTTCCAGCGCGCCCGGAAATGGGGCCGGAAATACTTGTTGACGGAGCCGAGGTCCTCGGCCAGACGCTTCCGGCTGGCTTCATAGAAGCCGGTGGTCTTCTTCAGAAGGTCGAACGCGTCCTTGAACCCCGAGATATGCCCTTCCTGGAACTCGTAGAAAAGGAAGAGGAGCTTCTCCAGGTAGTTCCTTGCGGCCATCTGGCCGAGCAGGTCTCCTGTCCCGAGCATCTTCCCCAGCAGTTCGATCCGAGCAGACTTGAATTTGATGGCGGCGATGTCGACGCTGAGCCCCGTGCAGCGGAGGATGCTCGCCGAGACCTCCGGAAACTCGCCGGGGAAGCCGCGCTCCCTGAAATATCTCCCCAGGAACTTGACGCTCCTGTCCACGTGGCTGGCTGTGTATTTGGCCCCGGTGCCTTCCTTGTCGCCAGCTGTCTGGATGTAGCCCGAGTCGTGGAATATGGCCGATATCACGCCCAGGTCGATCTCCCGGTCCGTGAAGCGGACGCCTTGCGCGAAAGCCCCGTGCATGAGGCGCAGCGTCGCCATGACCGTGTCCGTGGTGTGCCCGATGTCGTGGTATTCGGTGTTGCAGGCCCGGTAGCCCGGATAGCGGCCGGCGAAGAGATTGATCATGTCCTCGAAAGCCGCATGGATGGGCCGGAAGTCGAGCTTCCTGGACATCAGGCGGACGATATGCAGGGTCTCGGCCAGGATGGCCTCCGGGTCGCTCATGTTGATGAGATCGGACATCTCTGGCTTTCTCGCGGGCTTCTTCATGGGACCTCCACGATCTTGCTCGGGGACTTCCCCCCCTTTACGATCCGGATGCGGCCCGGCTGGATGCCGAGCTCGCGTCCGAGCAGGCGCAGGCACGCGGCGTTCGCGCGCCCCTCCTCGGCCGGCGCCCGGACGAAGATCTCGAAGAGGTCCGGAGCCTTGCGCCGGATCTCCTCCGTCTTCGCGCCGGGGTGCACCCTAAGCTTGATGAGCATGAAGCGTATCGGGGCGCTCGGGCTTGAACCGAGAACCTCCTGGTCCCAAACCAGGCGCTCTAGCCAATTGAGCTACGCCCCGCTTAGGAGCTAGATTATATAACTGTTTATGGGACGTACAGCGAGATGGGACCGCGGCCCGCGGCCTGCAGGGCTTCGGCGTTGAAGATGACCCCGAGGTTCGAGGGGTCCGGCTCCGGGCTCATGTAGGGGCTCATCGAACCCCCCTCGGCCGCCTCGCCCAGGAAGTAGAGGCCCTTGTGGACCCCCGCCTCGGCCTTGCCGTCCATGATCCGCACGGCGAACACGAGCGTCGGCTCGCCGACCTCCTCGGGGTTGAGATCCACGGAGCGGGAGAACTGCCGCGGATCCAAGCGGCACTCGGTCATGACCTGGACGCCCTTGCCGTAGATCTGGTTGATGTTCGCCCACATCCTATGGTCGTCGGAGGAAGCGCGGCAGCGGTAGCGCCAGCGGCTGCCGTCGTTCTTGTGGATGGCGATCTCCAGCTTGGAGTTTTCGCCGAGCCGGCGCTTGTTGAGGTCCACGGAAAGATCGTATTTGATCTCGTAGGAGAGCCAGCCGAAGCGGCTTGAGAACTCGACCAAGCGTCCGGTTGTGCCGAAGCCGCCCTTGTCCGTGACGGAGAAGCGCTCGGCTTTCGCCGCCGGAGTCAGGCAAAGGGAAACGAGGAGAGCCATCGCCGCTTTTTTCATGATTCCCTCCGGCCGGAGCTTCATCGCGCTATTAGGGTAATGCGCGGGGGTTTCACGGCCATTACGAAAACGTTTCGGATTTGTTACAATGCGTTTTAGATTGCCCGATGGTGTAACGGTAGCACGAGTGGCTCTGGACCACTTAGTCTAGGTTCAAATCCTAGTCGGGCAGCCACTTTAACGGCCAGGTTTTACTGGCCATTACGGGGAAACGATACGGGATTACCGACGGGGCCCGAATCGGCCCCGCTGAGTAACAGTCGGGGGGCGGTTTTGATACGCAAACAACACCGCCCACAACGAACAAAAGGCCGGAGCCAGAGATGACTTTGGCCCGGCCTTTTGCATAGCGCGGGCTTCGCCCGCAGCCCAAGAGAGCTATGAGCCATGAGCCGTGAGCTGTCGTCAACGGTCTTCATAAAGTCGTGGCTCAGAGCTCACCGCTCAGAGCTACAAGAAATATGCGCGCCGTATCCAGTGTCTTCC
>JACRDO010000149.1 GCA_016212885.1 Elusimicrobiota bacterium
AAGGCTTAAGTGGAACATATTGCTGCCGGTCAGTTTTGCGCCATGTCATGAGAAATAAGATCTTCCGCAATTCCAAGGAACTGCCGTTATCGGGAAAACCGTGCCGCCATCGTCGGCGGGAAGCTGGCCGTGAAGATCGGTCCAGGCGGCTGGTCCCCGGGCGCGGGCTGGGGGCTCGCGGCCTACGGCAAGGACTACGCTCTTATCCGTAGAAGCCGGTCGTTCAAGCGAAGTTGACGGCGCCCAAGCCGATATCGTATGTTAAGGACAGCGGCTATAGAACCCTAATTCGTACTTGAAAGGTGCGAAAATGAAAAGCGCGCTCAGCCTGCTGATGTCCATCCTGCTTCTGGCCAACGGATTCCCCCTCGCCGCCTTTGCCGGCGGCGGCGCGGATCCCGGTTCCAAGAAGTTCGGCGCCCCCCACTCCTGGGGCGCCTGGCGTTTGGTGTCGGTCAACGGGCAGAGCTACTACTGCTACGGTCCGGAATGCAATCCCGCCCCGGCCAAGCTCGATACCATCGACCGCGCCAAGAACTGGGTCCGGGAAAAGCTCGGCAAGAAAGCGCCGCCCCCTCTGGATTTCCAGGCCCCGCTCTATCGGCTCGGCGATAGCCGGCCGGGCGGCGCGCCCGGGGCCGTGGTGAAGGACTCCTACGACACCCAATACATGCTCATGCGCATGGGAGGGACCCTTTACGCGGTGGATAGGACATCGAGCAAGCAGTATCCGGCGAGGTTCGAGGCGAGCTATGTCCCAGGCACCGGGAGCCTGACCGTACGTTCGCCCGAGGAGACCGCGGCGGATGTGAAGAAGAAGACGGATGCCGCGGCAAAAGAGAAAGCCAGGAAGGATGCGGCGGCGAGGAAGAAAGCCAAGGACGAGGCCGCGGCGAGAAAGAAAGCCAAGGAGGATGCCGCCGCGAAGAAGAAAGCCGAGCAAGAAGCCATAGCGAAAAAGAAGGCCGATGATGATGCCGCGGCGAAGCAGAGAGCCGAGGAGAAAGCCAAGGAGGATGCGGCGAAGCAGAACGACCCTTTGAGGAAAGCCATCGCCAAGGCTTTCCCGAACCTCTCAGGCGCCGGCTTGGATGCCGCCAACTGCGTCATCTCCTTCTCCGACTTGAAGGACTCGTTCCTGGATACGGGGAAGCTCAAGAATATCAATCTCGACGACGCCAGGAAGAACATCTCGCGCTTGACCGGGCTCCATCTGGAAGGCAAGGACCTGGCCGACGAGAAAAACGCGAAGCTCCCGAACGCCGAGCGGATGAAGCAGTGCTTCAGCCGGATCAAGACCCAGGACGGCCTGCTGGCTTTCTACTGCGACAACGCCCCAGCCGCTCCGGAGAAGAAGGCGGAGGAGACGGTGAAGGCTCCGGCGGAGAAGGGCCTCGCCCAGCGCTGCGTGGACCTGCGCTTCGCCAAGGCTTTCCCGGACGAGCTCGAAAGGGCCGTGATGGAATGCGTGGTCCCGGCGGGCGAGCTCGCCGCGGCCAAGCAGGACTCCTCTAGGATCAACGGGATGATCACCAAATGGCGCCCGCAGGCGGTCCTCAAGGCGCAGTTCGCCATCCTGGGCAGCACGGACGTCCCCAAGGCCAACAAGCAGACGCTCAGCGACCCGGAAAAGCAATGCCTCCTCGGCGCAAAGCTCGGCATGGACAAGCTGAAGAAGTACTACTGCCAATATGAGCCCAAAAATATGATGTTAAAGGCGGGCGCGACGCGGGCTATGCCTCAACTCGGCATCGCCGCCAGCCAGCAGGATGAGGGGGGCGACAGGAAGATCAGCTTCGATGAGAAGGAGAGGCCCGGGAAGGGCGCCGTGACCCCGGTCCCCGCGGAGGGCGGCGCCTCGCAGTTCCAGGAGCTGCAGAAGTTCTGCTCGGACCAAGGCAAGACCGCTGAGCAGAACCGGAAGATCGACGAGAAAGGCTTCACCGCGGTCGACATCAAAGGCCCCGACCGCGACATGAAGAAGGCTGAAGAGGATGAGAAGAAGTCCGAGCTGATGAAGAACCTCAAGAAGGACGCCATCGGCGGCGCGTTCGGGGCCGCGGGCTTCGGGATCCTCGGCTTCATCTTTGGGGGCCCAGTGGGGGCCCTCATCGGCGGGATGATCGGCTTCGGCTTGATGGCCGCCGTGACGCACTTGAACAACAACCCGATAAAGTAGCCCTATCGGCCGGGAGATTGCTTCTGCGGCGCTTCGCGCTCCCGCAGGCCCCAAGCCATGCAGAGCGCCCCGACCGTGATGCAGGAATCCGCCACGTTGAACACCGGCCAGACGAGGAAGTCGAGGAAGTCCACGACGAAGCCGAAAGCCAGGCGGTCGTAGAGGTTACCGACCGCGCCGCCCGCGACCAGGGTCATGCCGTACTGGGCCCAGAGGTTCCTCGCGGGCCAGCGACGCCGGAGGTAGAAGAGCGCGGCGAGCAGGACGATGGTGACTCCGATCAGGACGGGGTTCCTGTGCTGGAGCATCCCCCAGGCGGCGCCGGTGTTCCCGACGAAATTCAGGCGGAAGAAGGGCAGGACCGGAATCGGGTCTTGGCCTTCGAGACGCGCGAAGGCCCAAACCTTCGTGGCGCGGTCCGCGGCAAAGACCGCGAGCACGATCAGCGGCTGGAGGAGGCGGTGAGTTGCCGGACGCATCGGGCGCAGAGCTCGGGATCCTCTTGGGATAGGCCCCTGTCGCTGCAATAGCGCCAGCAGCGGGGGCATTTGCTCCCCGGGGCCTTCTCCGCTCTCACGGACACGGCCTCGGCCGGGGCGCAGGAAAGCACGGGCGTGTCGGCGGGGCGCTCCGGCGCGGCCTTCAGGGCGCTCTCCATCTCGGCCGTGGAAGCGAAGGGGCGGATCTCCACGTCCGAGACGATGGCCAGCTCGGCCCAGGCCTCGGCGCTCAGGCCCCGGATGAACTCCAAGGCGTCGCCGCCCGCGGACACGATCGCGCGGGCCTGCAGGGAGGAGCCGATGGCCTTCTTGGCGCGCATCTCCTCGAGGACCTTCAGGATCGAGCCGCGCACGCGGAGTATGTCCCCCCACTTGAGCAGCAGGGTCTCCTGGGCCCACGCCTGGGGGGCAGGAGGGAACTCGAAGAGGAAGACGCTCTCCTCCAATGTCCGCGCGGAGCGGAGGTCCTCCCGCAGGCCGCGCCGCAGCTCCTGCCAGGCCTCCTCGCAGGTGAAGGAGAGGATGGGAGAGGCGAGGCGCAGGATGCGCAGGAGGCATTCCCACATGACGGTCTGCGCGGAGCGGCGGACTAAGTCGCCCGCGGCCAGGGTATAGAGGGCGTCCTTGCGCGCGTCGAGATAGAACGCGGAGAGGTCGAGGTTGCAGAAATCCAGGACAGCTGTGGCCGCTTTCCGGAAAGCGAAGTCCTCGTAGGCCTGGCGGATCGACTTCTCGACCGCGGCCAGGCGCGCGAGCACGTAGCGCTCGATCTCCGGCAGGCGCTCGTAGGGGACGGAGTCCTTCTCCGGATCGAAGTCGAAGACGTTGCCGAGCAGGAATTTGAAGGTGTTGCGGATCTTCCGGTAGGACTCGGTCGGCCCTTCGAGGAGCTTGTCCGAAAGCCGCACGTCGTCGCAGTAGTCGGCTAGGGCGACCCAGAGCCGGAGCACGTCCGCGCCGAGCTTCGAGGTGACGTCCTGGGGGCTGACCACGTTCCCGAGGGACTTGTGCATGGCGCGGCCCTTGTCGTCGAGCACGAAGCCGTGGGTCAGCACCGATTCGTAGGGCGCCTTGCCGCTCAGGGCCACGCCGAGGACCAGCGAGCTCTGGAACCAGCCGCGGTGCTGGTCCGAGCCCTCCAGGTAGAGCTGGCAGGGGACCGCCTTCTCTCCCAGCACGCCGAGCCAGGACGCGCCGGAGTCCACCCACACGTCCAGGATGTCCGTCTCGCGGCGGAAGGACGCCCCGCCGCATTTCGCGCACTTCCTCTCGGGGGCAAAGTCCCATGGGGCTTGGCCCAAGACCACGGGGCGCTCCTGGTCCGTGAACCAGAAATCGGACCCGTCAACGGCCGTCTTCTTCTCGACGGCCTCGAGGACAGCGTCGTCGCCTAGGAATTCCCCGCATTGGGCGCACCGGAGCATGGGGATGGGGGTCCCCCAGAGCCGCTGGCGGGAGAGGCACCAGTCCGGCCTTCCGGAGACCATGGCCGAGATGCGCTCCTTCCCCGCGGCCGGGATCCAGCGGACCCCGTCGATGGCCTTGAGCAGCCTCTCCCGGAGGCCGTCCTTGCTCACGCTGAGGAACCACTGCTCGGTGGCGCGGAAGGCGATGGGCTGCTTGCAGCGCCAGCAGTGCGGGTAGCTGTGGGAGAGGGTGCTGTGGTGGAGGAGCCGGCCCGAGGCTTTCAGCTCCTCGATGACCCGGGTGTTGCCGTCCTTGAAGATCTGCAGTCCCTTTAAAGGCCCGGCCTCGTCCGTGAATCGGCCGGCGCCGTCCACGGGGCAGAGGATCTTGAGGCCGTATTTCTGGCCGGTCAGGAAGTCGTCCAAGCCGTGGCCGGGCGCGGTGTGCACGATCCCGGTGCCGTCCTCCGCGCTCACGTAGTCGGCGAGGACCGCGCGGGACTCCTTATGGGGGAAGTCCGGATGGCAGGCGAAAGGGGTCTCGAAGACATAGCCGGAGTCGACCAGGGCTCGGCCGGTGCAGGAGGGCTTGCGGCCGACAAGCTCGGCTTTCAGAGCCTTCCGCACGGCTTCCAGGCGCGCCTCGGCCAGCAGCAGCCAGCGCGGCTCAGATTCCTGCGGAAGCTTGAGCTGCGCGAACGCGTACATCAGATCCGGGTGGAAGGCCACCGCCATGTTCGCGGGCAGGGTCCACGGCGTAGTGGTCCAGATCAGCACGGAAGCTTTGACCTGGCCCTCAGGGCGGATGATCGGCAGGGCGACGAAGACCGAGTGGGAGCTCTTGTCCTTGTATTCGACTTCGGCCTCGGCGAGAGCCGTCTCGCAGACGGCGCACCAGGAGACGGTCTTGAGGCCCCGGTAGATGCAGCCGTCCCGGTAGAGGCGCCTGAAGGCGCCCAGGACCGCGGCCTCGTAGGAGCGGGACATCGTCGTGTAAGGGGTCTCCCAGGAGCCGAGGACCCCCATGCGCCTGAACTCGTCTCTCTGGATGGAGATGAAGCGCTCGGCGAACTTCTCGGCTTCGTGCCGAAAAGCGACCAGGTCCTTGACGTCCCGCTTGCTCCTCTTCTCCTCCTTGAGAAGGGCGTGCTCGATGGGCAGGCCGTGGCAGTCCCAGCCCGGGATATAGGGCGTGCGCCGGCCCAGCAGGGCTTGCGATTTCACCACGGCGTCCTTGAGAATCTTGTTGAGCGCGTGGCCGATATGGGTGTGGCCGTTCGCGTACGGCGGCCCGTCGTGGAGCACGAACGGCGCGCCCTTGGCCTTCTCCAGCATCCGGTCGAAGACCTTCATCCTCTCCCAGAGTTCGAGCCACTGCGGCTCGCGCTTGGGCAGGTCCCCCTTCATGGGGAACTTGGTGCGGGGAAGGTGGACCGTGTCGGAGTAGCTCTTGGCCATGGAGAACGCCGATTTTAACATTTGGGCGTGCGATTGACAAAACCGGCGGGGTCTGGTATATCTACTTGTATGCGGTGCGTCGAGGCGTCCATCTTCGTTCCGTCAGGCCCCATGCCCGTGTGGGAGCGCATAGCCAGCGCGGACTTCTGCGAGGCGGCGGTCCGCGCGCTCGGCGGGCCCGGCCGCCTCAAGCGCGAGGTGTCGAATTCCGACGATGGGAAGTCCCTCAAGGTCGGGACCGAGATCGCTTTCCAGAAGACGAACGGGCGGCCCTGGATGCGCTGGCGGGTCGAGGAGTTCCTTCCGGGAAAGAGGCTGACGCTCGCCGCTTCGGACCACAGCCTGGGCCTGTCCTCCTACGACGTCACCCTGGAGTTCCGGCTCGAGTCCGAGGAAGACTGCGACCGCACCAAGGTCATGGCCAGCCTGTACGTTCTCCTGAAGAACGGCGTCATGGAGCTGGCCACCTTGGTCCTGCCTGTGCGCTGGCTCTACGCCCGCGGCTTGAGGAAGCTGCTCTCGCGCCTGCGCGCTGATTTAGGAAAGCCCTACTTCGCCGGCTCTGAACCGCCGTCCCCCAGTTCGTAGGTGGCGTTCCGCTCGTTCTCGATGTCCTGCTTGAGGCTGGGGTTCGGGTGCTGCTTCACCGGCTGGGTCGCCGGCCTGCAGTTCGCCGGCGCGGTGCCGTCGGCAAGCGCCTGGTCCGAGCACTCGTTGACGATCTGGCCCTGGTCCTCCTGGCCGTACTGGTCCGAGATCTGGTCCCCCATCCCCTTGGCCGCGTCCGCCATCTGCCCGGCCGCCATCAGCATCATCATGCCCATGGCCACCAGGGCGAGGCCCATGGCCAGGATGACCGCGCCGATGAACGACGTCAGCGGGTTCCCCATGAGCTTGATGCCGATGCCGATGAGGACCGCCCCTATAGCGAGCAGCATCATGCTCATCAGCTTCAGCATGCCGGCCATCTGGCCCATGCCTTTGGCCGCGTCCAGGTTCGGCTGATACGGGGTCGCGTTCTCGGGCGTGTTGACCGGGGGGGCGTCGGGGACGGAGTCGTCCACCGGCGGCGTTCCCGCCCCGCCGGGCGCGCTCGGCGGCACGACGACGCCGCCGGGTTCGACCTCGGCCATCTGAGCGCCCACGCTCGCTCTCTGGTCGAAGGCGTCCGCGGAGTACTGCCGGGCTTGGGTGTCCGGCGTGGAGGCTGCGCCCGCGTTCGACATGGTCCGCGCGAGCTTGAGCTGCCCCATGGCGCGGCTGGAGCGGCCCCTTAGAGTGGAAATCTTCTTGGCGGACAGAGCCGAGCGCGAGCGCCCGAACGCCGCCATCTTGCCCTTTGGGCCGTTGCGCTGCACGGTCCCGAAGCCTGTCTTGAGGTTGAAGCCTCCGGTCCCGCTCTTGAGCCCCTTCTCGGGGCCGCCCAGCGCCAGGGCCCCGGCTCCCCCTCCGCCGAAGCTCTTTGAAAGCTTTTGGGAGAATCCGTCGGCCAAGCCTCCGGGCAACGCGTTGACGTCCGGCGAGGCCGGATCCGCCAGGCCTTCGGGCGCCTTCTCCGGCTCCTTGGCCGCGTCCGCCTTGGGCTCTTCCTTCGCGGCTTCCTGCTGGAAGTCCTTCTGCTGGCTCTGGTCCCAGGCCAGCTCGCCCTCGTTGGCTTTGGCCAGCAGGTCGAGCGCGCCGTCTTTGGGCTTGTCGATGAGAATCCCGGACTCGCCCATCCCGAGGGAGAGCATGCTGCGGACAGCTGCCGGGGCGTTCTCGCCCCCGAGCATCGAGAAGGCGGCCAGGCTCATGAGCCCGGCCCAGGAAAACAGGGCCGCGAGCGCCACGGAGGATCCGAACTTCGAGGCGAAAAGCGCTCCGAACAAGGTTCCGGGGCCTCCCAAGGCCTTTGACAAGGCCGCGGCGATGGCTCTGGAGCCTAAGATCCCGGCGCCGCGCGCCGCGCCGGCGCCGACGTGCGCTGCGCGGACCGCGATGCCGGATGCGCCCGGCGTCGAACCGCTCAGCCAGCCTCCCCCGCCCTTCTTCTCCTCTTCCTTCCTCTTGAGGCTCGGGATCGCCGGCGCCTGGGCGGCCTTCTCAGGCTGAGCCGCTTGGGGATGCGCCGCATGCCGCTTGTCTTTACGGAAGAACCTCATGGCATTTTCAGGATACTAGGCCCTATGGTGCCTGGCAAGGGCCGAAAGGCCTATGGTCAAATTTAGGCCCAAGGGCCTACCCCTGGGAGATCCGCGGACGGCGCCCGCATTTGACCCTTTTCCATGATTTAAGATATAGTCTCGCCAATGGAAAGTTGGCTGGCGTTCATCGCCGGGTGCCTCGGCGTCATCACGCTCGTCCTGCTCATCTGGATGGCCTTCGTCATCTATGTCCTCCTGCATGTGCGGCGGGCCGCGCTGGCGGTCGAGTCTCTGGCCTACGTCGCGCGGGACCAAGTCGGAAGGCTGCGCGATGCGACGGACCGGGTCTGCGGCTTCGCGGGCCTGGTGAGCTCCAACTGGGTCAAGACCCTGGCGGTGGTCCTTGGAGCGGCGGCGGCGTACTGGGTTCGCCGGCGCCATCAATCCGGCGACTAGGCCGGCTTTGGGGGAAACCATGGCGGAACATAATCATTCCGGAGAGACGGTCCTGGCGTTCCTGCTCGGAGGCGTCGTCGGCGCGGCCGTCGGGGTCCTGCTCGCTCCCTGCTCGGGCGAGGACACCCGCCGCAAGCTCGGCGACTGGTTCGACGAGAGCCGCAGTAAAACCAAGGAGTTCATCGAGAAGGAGCGCGAGGTCCTCATCGCGAAGAAGGACCAGGTCTCGGCGGCCTGGGAGGCCGGAAAGAAGGCCTACCACGACGCCGGCGGCCAGTCCTAAGACCTCCGCGTGCTCGATAAGCTCCGCGCTTTCTTCATCGACAAGCAGTTCGTCAGCAAGCGCGATTTCCTGAAGTCCCTGAGCATCTTCAAGGGGCTCTCGAACCGCGAGCTCGGCTATCTGCTGCAGATGTTCCACAGCCGGACCTACCACGAGGGAGAGACGCTCTTCCTCGAGGGGGACATCGGGCGGGCCCTCTTCATCGTGGAGTCCGGCCGCATCGAGCTGACGAAGAACGGCCCAGGCGGGACGGCGCAGAAGCTGGCGGACCTGGGGCCGGGCTCCTTCTTCGGGGAGATGGCGCTCCTGGAGCATCTGCCGCGCTCCGCGAACGCGGTCGCGCGCGAGCGCTCGGTCCTCCTTCTGCTCTACCGCTCGAAGCTCGAGGACATCCTCCACCACCACCCGCGCGTCGGCGTAGCGATCATGACGCACCTCGCGCGCCTGCTGTCCGCTCGCCTGAGGAAGGCCTCGGAGAACATGGTGACCTTCGGCGCCGAGCCGCGGGCCCAAGCGCCGGCCTGATGGAGGGCC
Organism: Elusimicrobiota bacterium; assembly: GCA_016212885.1. Classification (GTDB taxonomy): domain Bacteria; phylum Elusimicrobiota; class Elusimicrobia; order UBA1565; family UBA1565; genus UBA9639. The sequence goes on from JACRDO010000149.1 coordinate 8,940, forward strand.
CTCGGCGCAAGACGCCGCAGTTCTCCTGGCCGGCCTTCTTCACGGCCGTTGCCGTTCTCTACTTCCTATATAAGATCCATGTGGTCCTCATCCCGTTCGTGCTGAGCTTCGCGCTGGCCTACCTTATGAACCCCGTCATCCACCATTTCGAGGCCCATGGGTTCAGGCGGGAGCACGTGGTCCTGGGCCTCTACTGCGTCATCGCGGCCGGCATTGCCGCGGCGGCCAACTTCATGCTGCCGGCCATGATGAACGAGCTCGATCTCCTGCAGGGCCGCGCGGGCATCTACTACGCCGCCATCCAGCAGACCTTCTCGACCCTCCAGGACGAGGCCGTGCGGCGGCTCCCGTTCGGACAGCACATCGTCGAAAGGATGAGCCTGAAGATGTACAACCCGCTCATGGAGCAGCTGCCGAAGCTTCCGAGCTACATCCTCGGGCTCTTCCCCCTGCTTTCGCTGATCTTCCTGGTCCCGTTCATCGCCTTCTTCGTCCTGATGGACTCGGAGAACTTCCTGCAGGACGCGGTCCAGATCTGCCCGAGCCGGCACGTGGAGCAGGTCCTGCACATCTTCAGCGAGATCGACACCTCGCTGGGCAATTACGTGCGCGGGATACTGATCGTCGCCGCGGCCATCGGCGTGGCCTCCTACATCGGGCTGATGGCCCTGGGGGTGGACTACGCGCTGGCCGTGGCGACGCTCTCGGGCGTGTCGAGCTTCATCCCCTACCTCGGGGCCGTCATGGGCGCGGTGGTGGGCGGAGGCGTGGCCTTCTTCCAGTTCCATACCTTCTGGGCGCCTCTGAAAGTCGTGATCCTCTTCTTCGGCATCCGGCTCGCGGACGAGGCTCTGCTCCAGCCCCTCATCTCGCGCCATTCCATGCACCTGCACCCGCTCCTGTTCCTGCTCGCGCTGATGGTCGGCGGGAAGATCTTCGGGTTCGTGGGGCTTCTTTTCGCCGTGCCCGCGGCCTGCATCCTCAAGGCCCTCATCGGCGTGGCGTGGGACTACTACTCCACCCAGATCCAGACTGCCCCCCGGATGACCCTCGACGGGACGGAGATTCCCTACGTCTAGCCGCGGCTAGGCCCTGCGCTTCATCGCCCCTTTCCACAAGGGGGCCAAGACATTGCAGATGACGGGGTCCGGGTCCTCGCAGGCCTGCCTCAGGCTCGGGTCATGGCGAGGGTCGCACGTGGCCGCGAGCCCCTGCAGGGCGGCTTGGCGTATCTGTGCAGCGGGGTGCTTCGCCGCCTTTGCGAATACCCTGCCCGCTTCCCTGGAGATTTGGGGATTTTCCCTCAGCAGGCTCAGGAGCGCGCGCAGGGACACGGCGCGCAACTGAAGGTTCTCGTTGCTGGAGGCGTATCTCTTGAGCAGGGGCAGGGCATCGAGGACCGGCAGGTCTTCCAGGATGAGGGCGGCCTCGATGCGGGCCTGCCGGCTCTTCCCCCTCAGCTTGCCCAGCAGGAAGTCCCGGATCTGCTTGTTGCCCGCGAATCTCGCGAGGACACTCAGCGCGGCGTCCCCGGCCACGGGGTTCATCAGCATGTGGAGCAGGAGGGGGACGCAGGCGGGGTTCCTGCGGCGCACCAGGGCCTTCATCGCCCGCGTGCGGATCTCCTCATCGTCGGAGAGCATCTTCTCGACGAGTTTTTTCAAGCGCGCTTGCCTCTCTCTATGCTTATTTTACACCATATCGGCACGCCCGAGGCGGGAGAGCGCGGGGGAACATCAATTGCAGGATGATAAGAGATCGTGTTGTTGATATAATGCCTTCAGGAGAATCCGATGTCTCTCGACCTGTCATCCCTTGAGAAGGCGCTGGAGAGCCTTGGCCGCGCCATCTCGCGGTCCATAGAGTCGCCGCGCGACGAGGAGCTGCGCGACGCCGTCATCCAGCGTTTTGAATACTCTTATGAGCTCTGCTGGAAGATGCTCAAGCGGCGGCTGGAGGCCGAGCACCCCTCCCCGGCGGAAGTGGATTCCTTGTCCTTCCACGATCTCCTGCGGGAAGCTGCGGAGCGCGGCCTCATTGACGACGTGGAAAGCTGGATGGACTTCAGGGAAAGCCGCAACATTACCTCCCACACCTACGACAGGAAGAAAGCTGAAGCCGTGCATAAAAGCGCGTTGGAGTTCGCCCCGAAGGCGCGCTCCCTGCTGTGCAGGCTTCACGAGCGCAACAAGTGATGGACATTTCCCCGGGCCAGCTCTGTCTGGTGCGGAGCATCCTGGCCCGGCGCCTTCCCGGATGCAAGGTGCTGGCCTTCGGGTCCCGCGTGTCGGGAACGGCCAAGAAGCATTCCGACCTCGACCTGGCCCTCATGACCAGCGCGCCGCTCTCCGTGCGGCGGATGTCGAGGCTCAAAGAGGCGTTTTCCGAATCCCGCCTGCCGTTCAAGGTAGACGTGGTGGATTGGTCCGAGGCGAGCGAACCGTTCCGGGCCGTCATACGCGCCCGCTCCGAGGTGGTTCAGGGCTCCCGATCGGACTTGACCCCCAAGCCGCGCGGCTGATCGGCATTCCGCCGGTTAACCCCCCGTTCCAGGAATACGTCCTCCGCTAGGTCCCTTGCCCCTCCTCAAGCTTATTTTGGACCATGTCCGGGAAGCACGGAGGTTCTCGGATGAAAGTCATCGCTTTCAACGCAAGCGCGCGCAAGGACGGCAACACGGCGGTCCTGCTCAAGCACGCGCTCAAGGAGCTGGAGAAGGAAGGCATCGAGACCGAGCTCTTCCAGCTTGCGGGCCGCAAGCTCCAGGGCTGCATCGCCTGCCGGAAGTGCTTCTCGGCGAAGGACAAGCGCTGCGCGGTGGCGGACGACGCGGCGAACGAGTGCATCGCGAAGATGCTGGAGGCGGACGCGGTGCTCCTCGGCTCGCCGACCTACTTCGCGGACTGCACGGCTTCCATGAAGGCCTTGATCGAGCGCGCCGGGATGGTGGCCCGGGCGAATGGCGACATGCTCCGGCGCAAGCCCGGCGCCGCGGTCGTCGCGGTCAGGCGCGGCGGGGCCATCCACGCCTTCGACTCCATGAACCACTTCTTCACCATCAGCCAGATGATCATCGTCGGGTCTTCCTACTGGAACATCGGGGTCTGCCGCGAGGCCGGCGAGGCGGAGAAGGACGAGGAGGGGCTGGCCACGATGGCCACGCTGGGGCGGAACCTGGCGTGGCTGTTGAAGAAGCTGAACAAATAGCGCTTATTGTTCCCGGACGTGCGGCTGGAGGACGGCTTTGAGGTCCTTCGGCACCCTCGCTGGCCTCCACGTCTTGTCGACGACCGCGTGGCGGCTGAAAGCCTGCGCCAGGAGCTTCTCGGGCGCCGTGCTCCCGTAGACCTCGTGCTCGAAGCATAGGCTCGCGATGCCGACCCAGATGAGCCGGGTCTGCACGCGCAGGGCCTCCCCCATGGCGCAGGGGGCCATGAATTCGCAGCGGACCTCGTAGACCGGGATCTGGAGCTGCCGGTTGACTCCGAGCTCCGGGTAGGGCAGGCCGATCGACTTCATAAGCCCCGCGCGCCCCCCCTCGAAGTACTTGAAGAACGCCTCGTGGCGGATCATGCCCGAGGAGTCGCAGTCGGCGGGCTCCACGCGCACCTCGAACTCGTGCGCCCCCTCAGCGGTGCCCGCCTTGGGGGCGGGCGGCTGCGCTGAGGCCTGCGCCGGGGCCTGGGGCTGGGCTGGCGCGGCCGGGTCCGCCTTGAGGATCTTCACGATGACGTGATGGATCTGCTCGAGCGTGGCGGGCTTCTTGAGGAAGAAGGTGAAAGGAGTCGAGCGGAGCTTGTCTTTGAGCATGTGGGCGCTCGCCCCGGTCAGGAACACGATGGGCGTATTATTCGTGTCTGAGGAGCCGCGCAGGCGCTCGTAGACGCTCGCGCCTCCGCCGGCCGGCATCATGAAGTCCAGGACGATGAGGTCCGGCTTGGCCTGATGGGCCTGCAGGACCCCCTGGAGCCCGTCGTAGGCCGTGACGACCTTGTACTGCAGGCTCTCGAGGCCCTCCTTCAGGGTCTCGACCAGGACCTGGTCGTCGTCGATGATCAGGATCGTCTGCGCCATCAGGGCTTCTGGCGCCTGCGCCTTTCCAGGGCCTCCTGGATCTGCGTGCGCATGACCTCGATCCCGCACGGCTTGCGCAGGAAGGAGAGGACGTTCGGCTCCTCCTTGAACATCCCCTGGGTCGACGGATCGAAATGGCTGGCGGTGACGATGATCACGGGGATTGAGCGCGTCTCGGCCTCGGATTGGAGCTGGCGCAGCATCTCGAGGCCCGAAACCTTGGGCATCATCACGTCGAGCAGGATGACGTCGGGCTTGGCCGTCTGGGCCGCGCGGATGCCTTCCTGGCCGTCCGCGGCCTTGAGGACCTCGAATTCCCCGCCGAAGATCATCTCGATGAGCTCGGTGAAGGCCGCGTTGTCGTCGACGATAAGGATCTTTTCCATTAGGGAATCCTAACACTTTGGCGGGCCGTCCCTCAACCGGGCTGCTTGAACCGGCAGAGGAGCTTCCCGGCCGGGTCCGCCTCGAAGGAGATGGCCTTGACCTTCTTCTCCCGGGCCTCCACGAACCAGGGCGCGAAGAGGTCGAAGAGGATGCGCTCCAACTCGCGGATGCCGAACTTGCTGACCTTGAGGTTGGCCTCCAGGGCCTGCATGAGCAGCTCCGGGGCCACGAATTCGACGCTCAGGCCGTACTCCCTGCCCAGGCGCGAGATCTTCAGGAGGGCGATCTCCGCGATCACCAGCCCCTTGAGGGGCTTGAAGAGGTAGACCTTGTCGATGCGGCCCAGTATCTCCGGGCGGAAGGTCTTGGATTCGGCCAAGAGGGTCTTGATCGCGTTGAGGATCTCGTGGTAGTCCTTCAGGCCCTGGGTCGCCTTGGCGACCTCGTCGGCGATGGCGTTGCTCGTCAAAACGATGATGGACTGGGTGAAGTCCGCGACCTTCCCGGTGCTCTGCTCGCTCAGGCGTCCGTCGCCCATCACCTGGAGCAGCAGGTCGAAGACGAGCGGGTGAGCCTTCTCGATCTCGTCGAAAAGCACCAGCCTGCGCGGGTTGGCGAACATCGGGCGGGTCAGCTGGCCGCCGGACTCCGAGTCCATGAAGCCGGAGGAGGAGCCGGTCAGCCGGCTCTTGGCCATGTCCGGGTTGGAGAGCTCCGAGCAGTCGAAGCGCAGCATGTCCTTCTCCGTCCCGTAGAGGTACTCCGTGAGGGCCTTGGCGAGCTCGGTCTTCCCGGTGCCCGTCGGGCCCAGGAGGAGGAGGCTGCAGATGGGCCGAGACCTCTCCTGCTTGCGCCAGCTCAGGCGGATGAGCTTGGCCGCGTCCTGCAGGATCTCGTCCTGCCCCTTGACCCGGGACATCAGGTGCTCGAGCAGCTTCCCTTCCTCCACGGTGTGGCTCTTGTCCTCGAGGCTGGAGCTCTCGATCATCGCGCGCAGCTTGTCCCAGTCCGTCATCTTGTGGAGTTCAGACATGGCCATCTCCTGTCCTTGGGCTCACGGCTTCTTCTGGACCGTCGGGATGCGCAGCCCGGTGTTCCCGGAGCCCCGCACCACGATCTCCTTCTCCAGGCCGGGCCTGATCGCGAGCGCCCCCAGCTCCAGGGCGGAGAATTCGCTCCCCTTGGCGTCCAGCGAGCCGGCGCCGATGAAGGCGACGCCGCAGCGGCCGCGCATGAGGGCGACGCTCTCAAGTACGAGGACGCCCCCGTCGATGCGCGCGCCGCAGTCGCGGTTGTCGGTAAAGGTCGAGCGTGAGACGCGGACCTCGGCGCCGGACCGGACGAAGACGACCGCCTGCGAGTTGCGGGAGGCGAAGACCTCGCTCAGCATGACCTTCGCGAAGCGGCTGGCCTCCACCGCGGGGCCGCCGCACTCCTGCAGCTTGGATTTTTCGATGCGCACCGCGGCGCCTTCGCCGCCGGCTACGACCCCGGCCTCGGTCCCGGAGAGAGCGGCTCCGATCAGGGTGGCGCGGGATTTCCCCTCGACCGCAAGCGCGATCCGGGCGTCCAGCTCCCCGCCGGACGCCTCCAGGGTGCCGTCCATGACCCGGACTCCCTGCCCGTCCGAGCGAACACCCACGTCGCTGAGAGACAGTCCGGCCTTCATGACCGTGACGACCCAATAGCCGCGGGAGCCTGTGTTAGAGAGAGACAGGTTCTTCAGCGCGACCTGCGCTCCGTACACCGCGACGGTCTGGGGCCCGGCATGGGTCAGCTGGACTTGGTCCGGCGCGGACCCGCCGCCCGTGATTGCGACCGACTTGGAGATATGGACCCCTTCCCGGTATATCCCGGGCCTCAGCGTGATGGCGTCTCCGTCCCGGGCCCCTGCGAGGGCAGCTGTCAAGCTCGCGCAGTCCGCGCCGGCCCCCATGCGCGGATCCACGATCCAGCGGCCGGGAGTCTTGGGCCCCGCGGCCGAAGCCGCCGGCGGGGTTGCCGGCGCTGGGGACGCGGAAGGAGCCTCGGTGAAAGGGATCTCGTCCTCAGGCGCAGGCGCGGGGGAGGCTGGCGCAGGCCTCAATAGGCCGGGGAGCGAGAGCAGCCCTCCCTGGCGCATGTAGTAGTGGGCCGTGAAGACCCCTGAGACTATCGCGATCAGGGAGAAGACCTGGAACCAGACATCCTCCCAGACGCGTGGCTCGTTGGAGCGGCTCACCGGGAGTCCTCCGCCGTGATGCAACCCGTGGAGCGGTCTAAGTCGAGCCGCACCTTCACGGCCCCGCGCCGCCGCGCCGCCTCGATAAGCGGGGTCGCCATCTCCTGGATCAGGTGCGAGAGCTGGCGCACGCCGTAGTCCTGGAACTCCACGTTCCTCTTGACCGCCTCGACCAGGACGTCCGGCGAGGCGTAGGTCAGCTCGATGCCGTACTGCCGCCAATGCTTGGCGAGCTGGAGGCAGGCGACCTCGGCCACGTCCACCGGCTTGAGCTGGTCCATGAACACGATCTCGTCGAAGCGGGCGAGCAGGGCCCTCTCGAAGCCCTCCCGGGCGAGAGCCTCGCGCGAGCGGCCGCTGCGCTGGATGGGGTCGCTCGTCTCGGCCCAGATCGCGCGCAGGGCCTCGACGCCCGCGTTGCAGGTCGCGAAGAACACGCAGGCGCAGAAATGCACGGTCCTGCCGGAGCTCTTTTCCCGGCATTGGGCCGAATCGAGGATGTCGTAGAGGCAGTGGCGCACGTCGGGGTGGGACTTGTCGAATTCGTCCAGGACCACGATCCGGTAGGGGTTCTCCAGGGCCGGGCGCGTCAGGGCCCCCCCCACCTCGTAGCCCGGCTGCCCCGGCGGCGGGCCGATGAGGGTGAAGACGTCTGGGTGGTCCTTGTACTGGTTCATCCGCAGGATCACGGGCTCGCTGTCGGGATAGAGCGCCTTGGCCACGAGCTCGCCGAGGTAGGTCTTCCCCGTTCCCGTGGGACCCACCAGGAGGAACGCGCCGAGGGTCCTGTGCGGCGAAGCGAGGGTGAGCCCCTGCTGGATCCTGGAGAGCACGCGGTCCACCGCGGCGTCATGGCCCCGGATATTCTCCTTGATCCATGCGCCGCGGGGAACGATCTCCTTGAGCCGCAGGTCCTCGAAGCGGATGGCCTCGCCCGGGTCCCGCTCGCGCCGCCGCTCCCGCGCGATCTGGGCCGCCCGGATGAGGAGCCCGATGATGCTCGCGGCGAAGAGGAAGGGCAGGAGCACGGGGATCATGGCGTAGAGGGTGTAGAGGCCCGTGACGATGCCGATGGCCGCCAGGAGGACGAACACCGGATGCACGCCGGCCATGGACATCATTCCGAGAGTGTATCAATAATCGCGCCTTCCGCGCAGGTCTATGGCCCGCCCACGAGCACGCTGTTGATCGGGCTTTTGCTCTTGAAGCAGACCGGCCAAGCCGTGAAAAGTGTTGTAAAATAAAGCATCGCCGGCGTGGCGGAACTGGCAGACGCACGCGACTCAAAATCGCGCGCCCCTCTGGGGCTTGTGGGTTCAACTCCCTCCGCCGGCACCCGATTTCCTGAGCCGTCCCCTTGATTTTCCGGGGTTCCGGGGCTATCCTCATTATTGTGAGTGTAGTCATCCCTGCCGGGCGAGGGAGCCCGGAAGAGGACGACGACCGCCCGCAGCAGTTCAAGTTGTTGCCCCTCCTCGTCGACTTCGTCCGGAACCGGCTGTATTCCAGTTTCGAATGGACCTTCGTCGTTGCCACTTTCCTCGGCATCGCCCTGATCCTGTGGCTGGTCCAGCAGAAGCTCTCGTTCCTCAACTTCTACTTCATCCCGGTCCTCCTGGCGGGCTGCTTCCTGAACGCGCGCAGCGCGGTCCTCGGCAGCATCCTGGCGATCCTCGTGGTGACCTTCTGCGTGGTCCTCCATCCGGACTCGTTCTACCAAGAGCTCACGCGCATGGGCCTCTACCTGCACCTCATCGCCTGGGGCTCGTTCCTGATCCTGACGGGCGCCATCGTGGGGACACTGGCCGAGCGCCTCCGCTCCCAGTTCCTCAAAGCGAGCAATACCCTCCTGCGGCTGGTGGACGACAAAGAAGAGGAGGCGCGGGCCTATCGGCAACTGAGCGAGCGCAGCCAAGCCCTTGAAGCCGAGAAGATGCGCATCGAAGCCGTCTTGAACGCGACGATGGATCCGCTTGTCGCGCGCCTCATCATCGCCCGGCAGCTCAAGAGCGAGCGCCGGCAGATTTCCGTGCTGGCAGCTGAGGCCGCGGACGCCGCCTCCCGCGCCTCGGCCGAGCCGCCCGAGGACATGGTCCGGGGGCTCAACCGGCTCTACGGCGCGATCGAGCCGCTCCTGGTGCACTATAAGGGCCACCTGGACCGCTACACCGGCTGCGGCCTGCTGGCCGAGTTCGGTGTCCCCTTCCCCCTGCGCCGGCATATGCTGCTGGCCGCGCTGGCCGGCTTCAAGGTGCAGCAGCGCATCGCTTCGGAGAACATCCCATGGAAGCTGCGCATCGGGGTCTCGAGCGGGGAATGCCTTCTGGGGCTCATCGGCTCCGGCAGCCGGCGCAACTATACCGCGGTGGGGCCCGCGGTCGAGGAGGCCCTGCGCCTGCGCGCCGTCTGCCCGGCCGGGAGCGTGGCCGTGGATGAGGCCGTGGCCGGGGAGGTCCGGCGCTGGTTCCAGATGCGCCTCATCCAGGCCCGCGCCGCTGTCCGGCTCTCCTTCTGCGACTCGACCGCGAACAGGGTCGCCGTGGACCAGGGTAGCCGCGGCGCGGCCTACGAGCTGATCGGGCTGAAGGATCCTTTAGACGACACCACGCGCGTTCCCCCTGCCGCGGGCCGGATGTACCTGGAGCTTTCGCACAGGGCCGCCCTGCCGCTCAAAGCGATCTCGCTCATCGAGGCGCTCGAGGGCTCCCTCGGGCACGCGAAGGTGACGGCCTCCCTTGCGGCCGCGGCCGGGAACGCCGCGGGTCTCGACGAGAGGCAGGTCAGGACCTTGTTCATGGCCGCCTGCATGCACGACGCGGGCAAGTGCGGGCTCCCGGAAGACCTGCTCTGGAGGCAGGAGGAGACCGGGGCCCTGTCCGAACCCGAGAGGGACCTCCTGCGCGCCCATCCGGCCATGGCGGAGCAGGTCATAGACCAGATCGGCATCCCAGTCAACCAGGACATCCTGGACATCGTGCGCCAGCACCATGAGCGCTTCGACGGCTCGGGCTATCCGGAGGGGCTCAAAGGCGCTCAGATCTGCCTGGGTGCGCGCATCCTCCAGCTGGCCGACTCCTACGAGCGATTGAGCGGGGGCTTGGGCGCGCGGGAGCCGATGCCGGCTGAAGACGCCTTGAATGAGATCCGCCGGGACATGGCCGAAGGCCGCTTGGATCCCAAGCTGGGCGGGATATTCCTCAAGCTGTTCTGACCTTTCATCGGTGTTGAGCCGTGTGGAAGTCCGCCAGGATCTGCCCGATGAGCTTGAAGTGCGAGTCCGTCGTCAGCACGCAAAGGCCGTGCTGCGGCGGGAGCCTATTCCCGGCTCTGGGCTATCTGCGACGCGAAGACGAACTCGAAGCCTTCCTGCTCCAGCTTCGGGACTTCCTCCTTCAGGCAAGCGTAAGTCGAGCGGTGGTAGTGGTGGCCGATGGCCGTCGCGCGGCCCAAGCGCTTGGCGAGCTTCGCGGTCCTGCGCAGGGCCCTCCTGCAGGATCCTTTGTCCGGGCGCGCTCCTTCCAGGAAGAGGCTGTTCTTTACCGCGGGCACGCCCGCGGCCAGGGCCTCGCTGTAAGCCACGGTCTTTGGCGAGACCGCGCTGTCCACGAAGAAGAGCCCGCGCTTCTTGTACTCCTTCATGAACCAGCGCATCAGGGCCGGGTTCTGCGTGGCTTTAAGCGACCGGTGCGTGTTCAACCCGACTGCTCCCAGGATCGTTTCGAAACTCTCCTTGAGCAGGGTGCTGACCTGCTGGACGTCGGTTTTGGAGGGCTCCTCCCCTTTTGGGAGCTCGAGCTTCAGGAACGGGTCGAACGGGAAGTGGATGATGAGCTCCTTGCCCGAGGCTTTGATCATGTCCGCGGCCTTCTTCGTGCGCGGCGAGCGCGGCATGACGGCGAAGGTGAGCGGGAAGGGCAGGCTGCACCACTCCTGGTCCGGCGGGGTCTTCCGGTAGTCGAGCCCGAAGTCGTCGATGATCACGGCGATCTTGGGCTTCTGCGCCCAGGCTGGAGAAATCCAGAAGAGCGCCGTGGCAAGCGCCGCAAGAGCTAACCCCATCGCTCAGCGCAGCCTGAAGGCGGCGTCCGCTGGAGCTCCCTGCATGACCGGGTTCTGGTCCCGGTTGTGCAGCCTCGCCGCGTCCTGCACTTTCGGCGAAAGGTATTCATAGAGGGACTGCACCGTCACGGCGCCGTCCTTGTCCGCAGCGTCGCCGCTCAAACCCTTGAGGAAGTAGTAGGTGAAGGCTCCGTGCCCCTGCTCCTCGACCGCGCCCGAGATTTGCTCAGCCTTGGCGGCGCTCAACGCCACGATCTTTCCGGGCTGAAGCTCGCCCATATCGATCTTGTTGACCAAGGGCCGCGCGTCCTTGGCCAGCACCGAACGCCCGCCGGCGCCTGAGAAGCAGGCATCGAGCGCCACGATGACGCGCTGGGCTTTGAGCTCTTGAAGCTTGGAATATAGCTGATGCACCGGGTAGGCCGTGTCCGGCAGGGCCTCAGGGTCTCCGTCTGCCGGCACGAGGTAGGCCGAATTGGACTGCGGGTCCGGGGCGCCGTGGCCCGAGTAATAGAAGAAAACGGTCGAGTCCTCCTTGACGCGGTTCACAAGCCAGGAGTTCAGGGCTTTGGCCAGGGTCGCGCGGGTCGCTTCGGAGTTCGCGATGAACATGATGTTGCGCACGGGATAGCCGAGGGCTTTGAGGTGCGCCCGCACCGCGTCGGCGTCCCGCGACGCGTACTGCGCGGCGGGCAGGTTCGGATATTTCTCAATGCCGACGACCACCGCGAAATTCGCGGGATTCTCCGGAAGCTTGTACTCGGGCTTGTCGACATCGGAAGCGCGCAGCGCCTGCTCGCCGGCCTCCAGGGCCGCGATCTGCTTTTTCAAGGCGTCCAGCTCGGATCGCTGGGCCTTTTTCCGGCTGAGCTCCTTCAGTTTTTGATACTCCTTCTCCAGTTCGGGGCTCCGGGTGTAATGGATGGTCAGCTCTGGAGTCTTGCCGGCATGTTCGCCCTGCAGCAGATCGGCGATATCCGCGCTCAGAGGCTTGCTGGAAAACTGGACGCCGGTCGCAAGCGCCGCGTAGACGGTCCCGCCGACCAAAAGCTCAGCGGAGGCCAGGCTGAGGGCCGGCCCGCTGAGCGTGAATCTGAGGCTCGGCTCGGCCTGGCGCAGGGCTTCATCGAATTCCGGGGCTTGATCGTTGGCGATGAGTTCCCTCAGCGCGAGAGTTTCCTTCACATCCTTGGCCCAAGGGCTTTGAGAGACGATCTCGGCTGAGAAGATTTGGCCATCCGGATCGTAGCTGGTGTTCGCGACCTTCGGCGGGCCGAACGCCGCATTCAGCGCGGTTTCGAGGAAGAAATTGCGGCGCCAGGCCGGATAGTTTTCAATTTTTGTCGAGTATTCCCGCGCCGCGAGCCTGTAGCTTTCCTTTTCCTTGGCCACCCTTGCCTCGAAATCAACGGTGCGCTCGTACTTGCCTTGGATAAGTGTCGGGGGTTCGGGCTTGTCGCCGGCATAATTCTTGATGTCGATCCGAATCAGCTGCCTGGCGAGAAGAGCCGCGTTGCCGAAGCCTTGCCCGCCCATCTCCCCCGTTGCGGCATGCGGCAGTTGTCTGGATGCTTGCCGGCGGCTTTTGTCCCATGAAAGACTTCCGCTGAGCCTCGTCTGCTCTTCGGCGGAGAGCTGCGGCAGCTGGGCCAAGCGATCCAAGGACAGCAGGCTCGCATGGCCCATGCCCCTGCAGGGCGAGCCCGGCTTGAGCGTAAAGTCGCCGGATTGCGCGTCCGCGAAATTCGGATCCGACTGGACTTGGATGGACATTGCGGCTTCGCTCACGCCGTTGAAATCCGAAGGCGATTCGCTGTTCTTGTTGCCGTAGACGCAGTTCGCTCCATACTCGACTTCGGAATCCGGACCCTCGATGACCCCGGCTGCCGATCGGCCCCCGCCGGCGGCATTGAAGGCGATAATGTTGCCGGTCACGCTCACGCTGCGGCTTGCGTTGATCTCGATGCCGCCGCTCGCGTTGAGCGCGACGGTGTTCGACGCGACGTCGACGCCTGAAACGGATGCGAGCGCGATGCCGACGGGGTTGCTCTCTATGAGGTTGCCGGAGACTTCGGAGGTGTTGACCTGGCTCAGGCTGATTCCGGACCCCGTACAGTGGTGCACGTGGTTGCCGCGGATATGGAGATTCGTCGAAGATTCGGCGGAGATGCCCTCCGTGCCCGAGCCGTTGAGGTCGCAATCCTCCACGGTCACGTCCTCGGATGTCTTGATATCGACCACCGGATTCGAGCAGCCCGGAGAAGTGTGGACCCCCCGGAGGCCTTGAAGCAGGAGCTTTTTGGCGTTCTCGACCGCCAGGACGGTCGCCGTCGGATCGTCCGTCTCGATGGACGCGCTCCCCTCGCCGATGAGGCTGAGTCCATTCTTCCCGTTGATGGAGATGTGTTCGGCGTATGTGCCGGAGGCGATGCGGATGGCGTCCCCCTCCTCGGCCGCATCTATGGCTGCTTGGATGGACTTGAAGTCCCCGGTCCCATCCGCGCGCACCGAGATGTCCTTGGCCCGAAGCAGCGGAGCCGCGGCAAGCAAAACGGCGGAGATCGACGCGCAAGCGACAAGCCGTCTGCAGGTCGGCATAGAGCCTCCGAAAGAAATCGAACGGGAGTATGATAACATACCGGCGTGCGCAAGAGCTGACGGACAGGAATCAGCATGCTTCCATGAGGGGGGTTTGCCTGACGGCGTCAGCATCCACCCAGGCTCAGTCCTGCAGACGGAATAGGATAGGCTGCCTGAGCTTGACCGGGACCGGGCCGAGGGAGTTGCGCGCCGGCGCAAAGCGCATGAGCTTGGCCACTTCCCTGGCCGCAGCGTCGAAGGCCGCTCCAGCGGACGAGAGAACCTCGCCCGGC
>JACRDO010000151.1 GCA_016212885.1 Elusimicrobiota bacterium
CGCCGGCCGTAAGGAAATCCGTCCGGCCGGCACCGACGGAGCTTCCGATACCGCCGGCGCCGGAGCGCGGGGATCCGAGGGGACGCCGTTGCTGCGGCTCCTGGCGGACCACGGCTTCTGCGTCCTGCGTCTCATCCCGTGGGGGCGGCCGGGGAGTTCGGAGGGGCTGCTGGTCGCGGCGGACCGCGACCCCAAGGGCGCCGGGCTCAAGGCCGCCGAGCCCTTCCTCGACATCGTCCGGCGCCTGGCCACGTCCCTGGCCGACATCGTCGACGACCTAGTGCGGCTCTCCCAGGCCAGCGAGCGGCTTCAGGGCGGGCTGACCTCGGCCATCGAGGAACTGACCCACACCCATACCCGTCTCATCGAGAAGGCCCGCGAGGTGCGCACCCTGCACGACGTGGCCGAGGCCCTGGTCTCCCGGGGCGCCAAGACCCAGTCCCTGGGGGCCATCGTCTCCATCGTGGCCAAGTACCTGCAGGCGGACCTGGTGGCCTTCCTGCTCTACGACGAGGAGGCCCAGGAGCTGGTCACCCAACCCGGCGCCTGCGGGCTGGAGGGGGAAGAGCAGTTCTACCGGATGCCGCTCTCGCGCGACGACGCCTCCTCCGTGCGCGTCTACCGGACCCGCCGACCCTTCCTGACCGGCGACGCTCAGGCCGATCCCAACGTGATAACGCACTACGCCAGGCTCTGGAAGATCCATTCCCTGATGGTCGTGCCCCTGCTGGTGGAGGAGCGCTGCATCGGGGTGCTCCGGGTGGGCAGCTTCCAGAAGGATTTCTTCTCCGCGGAGCAGGTCGAGATGATGACCATCATCGCCGAGGAGGCCGCGGTCATCGTGGAGGCGGCCATCCTCAACCGCAAGCTTTCCGAGGTGGCCGAGCAGTTGGCCTCGCTCAACCGCATGAAGAGCGAGTTCGTCTCCACCGTGAGCCACGAGTTCAAGACCCCGCTGACCTCCCTCTCCGGCTTCCTGGCCGTCCTCACCGGCGGCGAGGCGGGGCCCTTGAGCGGCCAGCAGCTGGAGTTCCTGCGGATCGCCCAGGCCCAGGTCTCGCGGCTGACCAGCCTCGTCGCCGACCTGCTGGACTGCTCTCGCCTCGAGGCCAACATGGAGATGGAGAAGGTCCCGGTGGCGCTCGAGTCCGTCGTGCGCGCCAGCGTCGCCAACCACGACCGGCAGGCCGCCGAGGCGGGCAAGACCATCTCGGTGGACCTCCCGGCCCCGGTCCCCGACGTGCTGGGCGACGCCAAGTGGCTGGGGCTGGCCGTGGACAATCTGGTCTCCAACGCGGTCAAATTCACCCGCCCCGGAGGGAGGGTGGCCGTCCGGCTGTCCGGGAAGGGACCGGCGGTCGAGGTCTGCGTCGCGGACGACGGCATCGGCATCCACCCGGACGACCAAGGCCGCATCTTCGAGAAGTTCTTCCGGGCCCGCAACCGCTCCGAGGTCTCCGCCCCGGGCACCGGCCTGGGGCTGACCATCGCCAAGGAGGTCATCTCCCGGCACGGCGGGCGGATCTGGTTCGAATCCGAGCTGGGCAAGGGGACGCGCTTCTGCTTCTCCCTGCCGGCGCGGCCGGCCGAACCGGGGACGAGGGGCTGATGCGCGGGGTCCCGGGGGCGCTGGCCGCGCTCCTGCTGTGCGCCTGCTCCGGCCTGCGGCCCGGCCTGGGCGAGAAGGGGCCCGTTCTCGAGGTCGCGCTGGAGCCCGCCGCCGGCGAGGAGCGGGCCGCCGCCGTCGCGGCGGCCCAGCGACGGGCACTGGACCAGGCCCTCGGGCTCTTCATCTCCTCCTCGGCCCGCAGTTCCTCCGGGACGGTCCTGGAGGAGAAGATCCTCGGCTCCCCGCGGGCCTATATCCGGAGATACAAGCTGCTGCCGGCTTCCGGCCGGTCCGCGCCCCGGCTCCTGGCCCAGGTCGCCCTGGACTGGCTCCTCAAGGACCTCGATGCCCTGGGCCTCGTGCAGCCGGAGGGGGTCTATGGGACGCCGCGCCTGCTCGTCTCCCTCAAGGAGACCGGGCCGGGGGCGGGCCGGGAGGTCGGCCGGGCCTCGGACGCCCTGCGCCGCGGCCTGAGCCTGAAGGGCTACGACGTCCAGGACCTCAGCGACCGGATCGCCGGGGACCGGCAGAAGACCGGCTCGCTCGAGGAGGCGGCCGCCGCGGCCAAGGCCGCCGCGGCGCAGGTGTTCGTCTCCGGCGTCGCCTCCGTCCAGCCCGCGGCCGACGAGCGCTACGCGGGCCTCAAGGCCATGCGCGCCCGGGTGGCGGCGCGCGCGGCTTGGACCGCCAGCCGTGGGCCCCTGGCCGAGGCCCAGACCGAGGCGACCGCGGTGGACCTGGCCGGGGAGTCCGCCGCGGCCCAGGCCCTGGAGAACGCCGGGCTTCTGGCCGCGGACAAGCTCGCCGCGGCTTTCGCGGGGAGCTTCCGGGAGCGCTCCGTCATCGGCGTCTCGGCGGAGGGCTTCTCGGAACTCCCGCGGGTCGTGGCATTCCTCGACGCGCTGCGCGCGCTCCCCGGCGTGGCCGGAGCCGCAACGGCCGCGCTCCGGCCCGAGGCTGCCCTGCTGCGCGTCTTCGTGGAGGGGCTCTCCGCCGAGGACCTGGCGGTGCGCCTCCTGGGGATGCGGGGCTTCTCCCTGGAGGTCCGGGCGGTCGAGGCGGACCAGGGGCTCGTCGATGTCGAGGTCATGAGGGGGGGCGGAACAAAACAGGACCCTCGGACGTATGATAGGTAGGGGGTGCGACCTGCGATGACCAGTGAGGGACGGGGGGCTGCGCGAGGGGAGGGAGGCTGATGCTGGCCCGGATATCCTCCTTCGGACTGCGCGGCGCCGAAGGGTATCCTGTGATGGTGGAACTCGACCTCGCCAACGGGCTGCCCGCCTTCACCACGGTCGGCCTTCCCGACAGCGCGGTGCGCGAGGCCCGGGACCGCGTCAGCGCGGCCGTGCGCAACTCCGGCTTCCAGTTCCCCCTGCGTCGCATCACCGTGAACCTGGCCCCGGCGCAGGCCCGCAAGCAGGGCTCCCATTTCGACCTGCCCATCGCCCTGGCCGTGCTCTCCGCGTCGGGACAGCTTCCGCCCGGGGACTGGGCCCGGCGCTTCTGCTTCGCGGGAGAGCTGTCCCTGGACGGGGTCCTGCGGCCGGTGCGGGGCGTCCTGGCCATGGCGGCGCGGGCCCAGAGCCTGGGCTTCGGCGGCATGGTCGTGCCCCGGGAGAACGCGGCTGAGGCCGCCGCCGCGGGCCTGGCCGCCTACGGGGCCGCCGGCCTGCGCGAGGTGGCCCGGTTCCTCTCGGGGGATCCGGGCTCCTGCCTGAGCGCCTCGCTCCCGCCGCAGTCCTGCGGCGAGGACGCGGGGGCCGCTCTCGACCTTTCCGACGTCCGCGGCCAGGCTCTGGCCAAGCGCGCCCTGGAGATCGCCGCGGCCGGAGGCCACCACCTGCTCCTGGTCGGCCCGCCCGGCGCAGGCAAGTCCATGCTGGCGCGGCGCCTGCCGGGCATCCTGCCGGACATGACTCCGGGGGAGGCCCTGGAGGCCACCCGGATCCATTCCGCCTGCGACGTCCGGCGGGGGGCGGGGCTCCTGGCCCGGAGGCCCTTCCGGGCGCCGCATCATTCCGCCACGCAGGCGGCCTTGGTCGGGGGCGGGCCCGCGGCGCGGCCGGGGGAGGTCTCCCTGGCGCACGGCGGGGTGCTGTTCCTCGACGAGCTCGCCGAGTTCGGGCGCTCGGCCCTGGAGGCCCTGCGCCAGCCCCTGGAGGACGCCAAGGTGACCGTGGCGCGCGTCCGCGAGACCGTGGAGTACCCGGCCTGCTTCACCCTGGTGGCGGCCACGAACCCCTGACGTTGTGTTGCCCTTTTGCCGTGATTTCCGAAGGACCGGGAAGGTAGCAGAGGTCGATTGATACATCGCCTTTGCCTACAAGAATCTTCTCGGTAATGTGCTCAATGATGTTTCTCTTCTCTTCCCGGGATAGGTTCGGCCAGTTGGCGTAGAGATTCTTGGCTTGGGATAGGACTTCGTCACTGGACTGGAACTTGATTTTTACGAAGTCAATCTCTCCCTGAAGAACCGGAATCTGATCTTCGAGCTGCTTCCGGCGTTCTTCCAGGGGTTTGTACTCCCGGCCAAAGCCTTCCTTGCTGATCTCATCAGCTAGGTAAAGCTGCATGGTCTTGTCCATTTGAGCTTTGACCTTCTGCTGCTCTTTGTCCAAGGAGTCCAGGAGTTCGGTCTTTTCTTTGAGAACCTGGTCAGCTTGGCCGAGGTACTTGGTGACTGTCTCGGAGGATAGAAAGAACTGCTTGAGCTGTTCGTGGAAGATGGCTTCGAGATCATCTGAGCCGATTTTATTGGTGCAAACTTTGCAGACGTGCTTCCTTGGATTGTTGGTGAAGACGTACATCTTTTCTCCGCAGTGGCAATAGACATAGCCGGCAAAAAGCTGGACTGCCTTCTTGGCCGGCGGCTTGCGGGTTCGGATTCTTTCTTCCAGAAGAGCATTGCACTGGTTCCAGAGATCTTCGGAAATAATTGGCTCAATTTTGGAGAGGACCCATTCTGACTGAGGTTTAGGAGTCCAGGCCTTGCCGTCTCCCTTAGACTTGGTGTAGTTGGCTCTCCGGATGCCTTTGGCCGAAGGGTCGGTGATGAGCCGATGGATGGTCGTGTCCGTGAACTTGGCGCCTTTGCGGGTGCGATAACCTTTTTCGTTCAGAAGTCTGGCAGTGGTCTTGAGACGATTGTGTTCCAGGAAAAGTTCGTAGACGAGTTTCCGAATTGGTGCTTCCTGCGGATTTACCAAAAGCTGCTTGTTCTGCCACTGGTAGCCGAAAGGAGCGGATCCGCCCAGGGACTTCCCGAGTTTGGCTCGGATGGGAACCGATGCCGCGACTCGGGATGCAATCTCTTCTCTCTCCCATTGGGCCATGGCCGCGATCATGGTGTAAAAGAGCCGGCCAGCCGGAGTGGACGTGTCTATGGATTCTTGGAGAGAGATGAGGTCCGCGCCCTCTTTCTCAAAGAGGTCGGCGAACTC
Source organism: Elusimicrobiota bacterium (assembly GCA_016212885.1). Taxonomy (GTDB): domain Bacteria; phylum Elusimicrobiota; class Elusimicrobia; order UBA1565; family UBA1565; genus UBA9639. The sequence goes on from JACRDO010000151.1 coordinate 5,053, forward strand.
CAGAAGCTGCTTGGTGTTGCGGGCAAGTCTGGCCAGCTTGGAGAAGATGAGCCCTGTGATGTGGCCGTTCTTGATGTCTTTCAGCATCCTTTGGGCTTCAGGATGCTCCATGACGGACTTCCCACTCACAGCTTCGAGGTGGTAGACCTCTTTGACCTTCCAGCCTTTGGAGTCGGCGTAGTAGTGGGCCCGCTTCTCGTGATGCTCCGGGCTCTCGCCCCGAGCCTGATCTTCAGTCGAGACTCGAATCCAGATGCCGACGGGCTTAACGGGCAGTTCTTTCATGGGGAACCTCTCGCAGAACCGATTTCAATCCTATCTTATTATCAAGTACGACGAGGGGGGCGGTTTGGTTCCATCATGCGGACATCGGCAGGTCAAATTCGCCATGCTATAATACCCGTTGTTGTTGGGGTTGATGGATTGTGGTGCCGTAACGCCCCAGCGGGTCGCAGGCATTTGCGATAGTGCGGGCTTTGCGGATGTGTGGAGAAGGCATATCCGGATGGGTCTCGCACAAAACACCTATGGGGTTTGGTGCAACGAAGGTCAGGTTTATTCGTTTGGACACGCTTGATCCGGAGTTCCCCTCTGAGTTTGAGAAATACAAGAACAACTTCTTTCGAGTTCTTTCCCATTCGTTCGTCTCGTACTACGGAGACGATTACCACGCAAAGAGAATACAAGATGGCCGCGCCGTCGTTTATTTTGCAGTGAATCAGGATGATGAGGTGGTCGCAGTCTCATACGTGAAACGGAACCTGCGAAGAGGGGGAACGGCTGTCTATCCAAAGGCCTACCGACAGTTGGGTCTAGCGGAGGCGCTTATTGCGGCCTCGCTCGTGGATTTTCCGGAGCAGTATTCGATTCTTGGGGTTTCCAATACGAGTATGATTAGGGTGTTGGTCAAACTGGGTTTCGTTCGGGCCATGGTATGCGCCCCGTTCTCAGGACAGCCTGATGCCATTTTTGTGTAGGGCTTGACCGGTTCCGATATTGAACTCCATCTGCTGCTCGAATTCAACGGGCGGCAGATAACCCAGCGACGAATGCAACCGCTTCTTGTTGTA
>JACRDO010000150.1 GCA_016212885.1 Elusimicrobiota bacterium
AAGTCGACGCCGTTGTGGTATTATACTCCCATTCGAGGTCGGGAAGCCGTCGCCGGCTATCGCAGGCGCGGGGGATGGGGGATCAGGTTACGATAACGGCTATTACGTTACATTCACGAGGCCTTATTTCTACTACCTGCTCATCTGTATCCAGCTCTTGGGAGCCACATTGGGTTCTTTCGCGCCATTGCAGGTGGAAACCAGCGCTATCGGCCCCGGGATCAGGCTAGGCATCCATTCCTTCTTGTTGATCGGAAACGCGACCTTCTTCATGGCAACTCCTTCCTGCTTTGATGAGTATGCGCCGCTCATGCCTGTTGTCCGGGGCGCGTGAGGGACCAATGGGTCTGGATGATCCTCCATTCGCCGTCGATGCGCGAATAGACTTCAGTGCAGTTCCAGCGCGATTCGCTCGTCCTGCTTTCGGCCGTGCTCCACGAGACATAGTTGAAGGTCAACACCGCGACATCACCGTGGACCTGCACCTTCGGATTGAGAAGCTCATAGCGGTCTATGCGAATCTTCCCGGCCAGCGAGGCGTAGTAGTCCCTGAGGGCCTCCCGCCCGTCGATGCGTCGTTCCAGGTACGGATCAAAATAGGTGACCCCGGGCGCGCTCAACTCGACGAACCCTCCGGGATCGCCATTGCCCCATCGGTCCAGGGCTTTCCGCTCTCGGGCTACGATCTCGGGGATGACGGCTTCCCGGAATGTTTCAGCCATGTGGTTGTTGTCCTCTCTTCTTGGGACTCTTCCGGCTTTTCCATCTCGCCTGATTTGCGACACGGCATGGCAAACTAAGTTTCGGTACCAGCGGAATCCGGGTCTTATGGCACGGTCGGACCGATGGGTTCCCTGACCTCTTGAAGGTGATGCGTTGCGACCGCGATGCTGAGAAAGGCGGTCAAGGAGTCCGGTGCCTGCCAGCGTAACCCGGCGCCGTCGGCGCTCAGGACGGGCGCAAAATCAAAGTCTCGCAAGGAAGGCCGGTCCCATAGGGGTTCGTCCGCCAGCCTCTCGCGCCAGGCATTGACAAGCGACCGTGACCGATCTTCCAAGAGGGCCTTCGAACGTGCTTCCAGGACCACCTCGACGGGCAGGGCGGGCCGGTATGGCGGTACCCCAGAAGTCATAGCGCCCCTCGCGGCCCGACGAAGCGTTGATGTCGCCTCTTTCTGGTTCAGGAAAGCGGCGGTACCCTTGGAGTTGAGCCAGCGCACAGTCACCGTGGCAATCCTGGGTTCAAGCGACGCGGCTTCGGCGGTGGCGTTCATGTCTCCGTGCACCAACACGACCGGGACGTTCAGGGCTCCCAGGCCCAGCATGAGGTGGGTGACCTCCCCCGCGTCTCGTCCGTTGATCCGCAGGATTTTGATGCCATCGTGGAACGTATGTGGACGAAAACCTTTTTGACCGGCGGACGAATGGAAGCCCACCAGCGCGGCGAGCCCGGGCTGTGGTTCCATGGGCCCCAGGTAAGGCCATGTCCATCCGCGGGTCTGGGACGGGGTCAGCACCGAAATTCCCAGGGCGTTCAGGGGTACCTGATTGATAGCGCCGTCATGCGAATCGATAACCTGAACGCAGGGCATGCCGGCGTCTAAGAATCCTTGGGCCGTGGCCGCGACGTCGGCCGTCAGCAGTTCCTTTCCGACTTCGGCGGCGGGAACGAACAGGGCTCCCGCCGTGCTCGACCCGGAGGTGATATCGTCGTCGGTCACGATGACGGCGCACCCACGGCTATCCGGCTCGCGGCCACCCGTCCTGTTCTTCGCGCCCATGCAGCCGGCGGCCCCGAATGAAACAAGGACAAGAGCGACTGCATAGCCCGCGCAACTCCCTGCCGCCACAAACTCAAGCGTGCAGCGCGGCCTTGCTTTCTTCAAGGAAGCCTGGCGTACCGGCAGTCCATGTCCAGGATTATCAACTCAAGCCCGGGAATGCGGCCCTTGAACTGGACGCTGAGTCGCTTCCCAGGCGACGATCTCGGGGCCTGGAGTGTTTCAGCCATGTGTTTATTGTTCTCTCTTTTTGGAGTCTTCCGGAATTGTTTCTTCTCGCCTGACGTGGGGTACGAACAATCTCCATCCATTTCCACGGCTTGCTGATCGCCGCGAAGCCGAATTGCTTGTAGAGTTCATGCGTGTCCCGAGTTGTGAGGCAGAAATGCCGGAGCCTGCGAAGCTCTGGATGCGACATCACGCAGCCCATGAGCCATTTCCCGAGCCCCCTACCTCGCTCCGTCGGCTCAATAAAGACGTCGCAGAGATAGGCGAATGTGGCGTAATCCGTGATGACCCTGGCGAGACCGACCTGCCTTCGCGCCGACCGGCCCCCGGAATTCGACCGATATAATCCGAAACAGAGGGAATGTCGCATCGACTTCCGTACGACGCCCAGCGGTCTCCTTTTGGCCCAATAAGACTGACGGAGAAGGGCGTGGATGGCGTTGGTGTCGAGGAGCCGCGTGTTCGTGCTGACGAAGTAGCCCTTCCTCCTCTTTTCAAACGGACCGATCCGGGTCATCGCGGGATTCCAGCCTTCAGTCCCTCTGGGGAGAGTCCGCCATGGGATCGCCCAGGAGCCTGCCTTTCAATACCGTGACGGCTTGGCCGGACAGCAGCGCCCTCCCGCCGCGCAGCTCCACCCGCACGGCGCCGCCGCGCGCCGAGGCCTGGAAGCCGACGAGTTCGCTCTTACCCAGACGTTCGGACCAAAACGGTCCCAGCATGCAGTGTGTTGAACCTGTGACCGGATCCTCGCCGATCCCGGCCGCTGGAGCGAAGAACCGGGACACGAAGTCACGGCCTCGCGATCTCGAGATGGCCGTCACGCAGACGCCCCTGTGCTCAGGCAGGGCGGCCAGGACCCGGAAATTTGGCTTGAGACCGCGGACGGCCTCCTCCGACTCGAGTTGCGCCAGGTAGTCGAAGCGGCTCCTCCCCACAAAAATCGGCCTGGCTCCCAGTCCCTCGAAAAGACCCGGCGGGGGCTGGACGGGCTTGGCGGGCTCGGACGGGAAGTCGAGTTCGATCCACCCCCGCGCGCTCCGGCGGGCCGTAAGCAGGCCGCTGCGCGTGAGGAAGCGGGCCTGCTTACGGGGACTGATGAGGCCTTCCTCCCATAGGACATGGGCGCTGGCCAGTGTGGCATGCCCGCAGAGATTCACCTCAACCGACGGCGTAAACCACCTCAGGCGGAACGCGTCGCCCTTCCGGTGAAGGAAGGCCGTCTCGGAGAGGTTCATCTCGCGCGCTACGTCCCTCATCCAGCGCTCCCCGGCCGCGGACGGAAGCAGGCAGACGGCTGCGGGATTGCCCCGGAAAGGGCGGTCCGCGAAGGCGTCGACCTGGAAGACCGGGACGCCGTTCACGGCGTCTCCTCCAGCCGGGACTCAATCTGCCGGTAGCCCAGGGCGACGGCGGTGGCGGCCAGCCGTTCGGGCGGGACCAGGCGCATGGACCCAGCTAACGCCTGGACGTTCACGAAGTGGGACGGGGTCACGACAGCGCCAGCCCGCGCGGCAAGCGATTCATGGCCCTCAAATCCAGCACTGGGCGGGATGGCGTACAAATCGGCCCCCCGGGACAGGCCATCTCAGGGCCGTGCTGCGCGCCCCTGCGACTCGAGGAAGGCCTCGAAGCGCTCCAAGGCCTGAGGCATGTTCTCGCGCCCGAAGCCGAAGCGCAGGTGCGGCCGGGGATAGCCGTAGACCGAGGACGGCAGCAGCATCACGCCGGCACGGGTGACCGCCTCCTCGCAGAGCCGGTCGGGGTCCTCACGAAGCAGCTCAGGAAAGGCGACCGTCCCGGCGCGGGGGCGGGTCCAACGGAACTGGTCGGCTCGACGCGAAAAAAAGCTGTCGAGAAGGGCCAGGTTGCGCCGGATCCGCGTCAGGTGGTTTTCCAGGATGCGCTCACGGCCCCGCAGGCCGATAAGCGCCAGAACCTCGCTGGGCGCGGAGTTGCAGATCGTCGTATAGTCCTTGAACTCGCGAAGCCCCTGCATCAACTCCTTGTCGCGGGTCGCCAGCCAGCCGATGCGCACGCCGGCCATCCCGAAGGCCTTGGACATCCCGGACAGGGAGATCGCCTTCTCGTAGCATTCCGCGGCCGACGGCAGGCGGTCCGCGGCGTCGAGCTCCAGGAAGCGGTACATCTCATCGGAGAAAAGCGCGATCCCGCGGCGCCGGGCGATCTCGATCAATCGTCTGAACACCGCGGCCGCGGGCAACGCCCCCGTGGGATTATGCGGGAAATTGACCACGATCAGTTTCGTGTTCGGGCGCAGCGCCTTCTCCAGGCGCCCAAGGTCGAAGCTCCATCTCTCCGGCTCGGGCTCCCATCGGTCGACGGCGCATCCCAGGGACTCCGCGATCTGATAAAGGGATTGATAGCCGGGCCAGGTGCAGACCACGCGGTCGCCGGCCGAGAGCAGGCAGTTCATCGCCAGGAAGATCCCTTCCTCGGGAGCCAAGACCAGGATGTCGTCCGGGCCACACCCCGGATTGAGACGCGCGATCTCCTCGCGCAGCAGGGGAAGGCCTTGCGACTCGGTGTAACCCAGGCGCAGCCCGCTCCAGAGCCTCGCCGTCTCGGCATCGGCCATGGCCAAGGCCTCGGATTGCCCGAGGCCCTCGCAGTCCGAGCTGCAGAGGAGGTAGCGCGCGGAGAACTCGTGCCGTGCGAAGAGGCGCTCGCAGCTGAACGGGGTAAGCTTCATGGGCCGGAGGCTGATTTTAGCAAATCGTCTGACGGAAAGACCCTTCTTCTTCCTAGCCGGGCCCGCAGGTGCGGCGTAGCTGAGCTGCGTCTTGATGCTGCATGCTTGCTGATCTGCCGTGCTCCCAGCGGCTCGAAAGTCGACGCCGTTGTGGTATTATACTCCCATTCGAGGTCGGGAAGCCGTCGCCGGCTATCGCAGG
>JACRDO010000152.1 GCA_016212885.1 Elusimicrobiota bacterium
CGACGCGGCCGCAGCCCAAAAGCGACCTGGTCTCATCTTCGGCCGGCTGCGTCGTTGCTCCTCGCTCACATAGCTCAAGCTATGCTTGCTCGTCGCGCCTAGCAGCCGTCTCGAAGCTGAGCCCCCAAAAGCCCGATTATGGTCCGGTCGGAGCACTAGCCGGCCTTGCCGCGCAGATGCTCCAGGAAGAGCTGCACCGCCCTGTTGAAAGGCCGCCCCTTCCTGACGAGAACGCACAGCGGACGGTTGATCCGGACGTCTGAGAAGCGCAGGGCCTGCAGCTTCCCGAGGCGGGCCTCGTTGCGGACGGACGCTTCCGGCACGATCGCTATCCCCCTCCGGGCTTCGACCGCGCTCTTGACGGTCTCGATGTTGTCGAGCTCCATCTGGACATTGACCTTCACTCCGTGCCAGCGCAGTATCTTGTCCAAAGCCGTCCTCGTCGGGGTGGTCGGATCGAACGCGATGAAATCGCGACCGCCAATGTCCGCGAGCGCCAGCGGGGCCTTGCCGGCGAGCGGATGGCGGGGATGGCAGATCAAGACCATCTCCTCGGACTGCATGAGGCGGATGTCGACGCCCCTGCGCTTGGCCGGATAGGCCATGATCCCCAGGTCCGCGCGGGCTTTGAGGATGTCGTCGTAGACGCGGTCCGCCTTCTGGTACTCGACGTCGATGCGGGCGCCGGTGTGTTTCTCGATGAAACCCCTGATGTAATCCTGGAGCACGTAGGTGCCGATGCTGTAGATGGCCGAGACGCGCACGCCGCCCAGACCCCCGGCGGGGATGGGCTTGAGCCTGCGGAAGAGCTCCTCGTAATCCGCGGCGATCTTGCCCGCGGCCCTGTAGAAGATGAGCCCGCTGGGGGTCAGGCGCAGCTCTCCGTGGGCCCTCCCGACGAGAGAGCAGCCCAGCGTCTCCTCCAGGTTCTTGATCTGCTGGCTGACCGCGGATTGGGTCACGAAGTTCCGCTCCGCGGCCTTGGAAAAGCTGCCGGAATCGACCAAGTCGCGAAAAATGCGGAAGGTTTCGACGAGCACGAACCAATCGTACCAATTTATTAGGCGAACTAATAGGTCCATGAAAACAAATCATTTGTCCGGGAATTCAGGAGCGTGTTACGATGAGTTCGGATCAGCGCGGGAGAGAACGATGCGGAAGAAGGGCCTCAAATCCATCCTAGTCCAGCATGAATTTCTCAAGGACATGCCGGAGCCGTACCTGAGCCTGCTGGAGGGGTGCGCCTCCAATGTCCGCTGCGAGGCCGGGAAGTACCTTATCCGGGAGGGCGAGGAGGCCAGCCGCTTCTACCTCGTCCGCAAGGGGCGGGTGAACATCGAGCTCCCGCTTCCCCGGCGCCAGCCGATCACGGTGCAGACCGTCGGCGAGAACGAGGTGCTCGGCTGGTCATGGATGGCCCCGCCGCGCCACTGGCATTTCGACGCCCGCGCCTCTGATGCGGTGCAGGCCCTGGCGTTCGATACGGAATGCATCCGGGCCAAGTCCGACCGAAATCACGATTTCGGCTACGAGATTTACAAGCGCTTCGCGACGGTCATTTCAAAGCGCCTGGAGGAGACCATCCTCCAGATCGTGGGCCTGTGCGGGTGAGCCAGGCCGCATCCAGGCTGTGAAGCGATGAGGGGAACCATGACACAAATTAATATGGCAGAGGATATTAAAAATGCGGCGGACAAAATTATTGACGCGCACAGATTCGACAAAATGCAGTTGATCGGGATACTCCACGATTTACAGGCGCACCAAAGATGGCTGCCCAGAGAGGTGCTTGAATATTTGGCTGAGAAGCTGGACCTGCCGATAAATCAGATTTACCATGTCGCCACCTTTTTCAAGGCATTTTACCTCAAGCCAAGAGGGAAACACACCTGCACGGTTTGCCTCGGAACCGCCTGCCATGTAAGAGGCGCGCCGAAACTTCTTGAGAATTTAGAGCGCAATTTGAATATAAAGGCCGGCGAGACAACCCCTGATCTGATGTTCTCACTCGAGGCAGTGAACTGCGTGGGCGCTTGCGCATTAGGACCGGTCGTAATCTGCGATGGGGAATATCACGGGCATATGACAAATATCAAAACAGATAGACTACTTCGGCAAGTTAAAGCCAAGGATAAGGAAGAAAACAAAGCGAAAGAATTAGTAGAAGCTTGAAGCAGGCAAGTTTTCAATAAAGTTATAAATTCAAGGCCGTGGCGGTTGATTGAAATGGAGCTCAAAAAAATAAGCGAGATACTGGAAGCGGACATCATTCATGGCGAGGAGTTGGGCCGGGATATCAAAAAGATCGCGGCAGCTGATCTGATGAGCGACGTGCTGGCGTTCAGCAGGCAGGGGGCCCTGCTGCTCACTGGCCTGACGAATTCCCAGGTCATCCGCACCGCGGAAATGTCCGACATCGGGGCCATATGTTTCGTGCGCGGGAAAAAACCGCAAAGAAACATGATAGAGCTGGGGAAGAAAATGGGCATCCCCCTGCTGGCGACGGAATTATCAATGTATGAGGCGTGCGGCAAGCTGTACATGAAAGGGCTGCAGGGCTGTGAACACAATTAATGAAAGAAGTCACTAAGATCCAGGAGCTCGTTTACGAGCTGAAGCTGCGGGACGTAATGAAGAAGGACGTGATCTCCGTCAGCCCCGGCATGCGGATGAGCGATTTGAGGGGGAAATATTCAGGACAAAGCGCATATCCGGGGCGCCCGTGCTGGACGGGGACAAACTGGCGGGGATCATCAGCATAGAGGCTGCAGTATCCCCCGAACGCGCGTATCATCCGGGTCATGTGCTCCGGCATGGTGCATCCCAACCTCGTGATCGACGCCCTCACGAAAGGCGCGGACGGCGTCATGATCTGCGGCTGCCACATAGGGGACTGCCACTACATCGACGGGAACCACAAAACCGAAAAGAGAGTCGAGGCGATCAAGCTGCTGCTGGAGGATTTCGGACTCGAACCGGAAAGGTTCCGCCTCGAGTGGGTCTCCGCCTCCGAGGGCCCGCGCTTCGCCCAGGTCATGACCGACATGACGGAGGCGGTCAAGCGGCTGCCTCCGAGTCCGTACAAGACGGGGTAATCCATGCCGCAACTTGCTAGAATATTGGACGGCAAGAAGTTCCTGTGGAACGGGGTCGAGTACGAGGCCCGCAAGCAGGCCGAGGAAGCCTCAAGCGCGTATGAGAAAGAGGCTTTCGAGACGCGCATGATCGAGGAAGGGGGAAAGCATTTGATTTACACGCGCCGCGTGGCCGCGCAGCAGACGGCCACGGAAACGCCTGTATCTTGAACCCAAGGAGAGTGAGAATGGCAACGAAAGTCGCGGAGGAATGGCTCAACATTTGCGGAGGCTGCGAGGTCAGCATCCTGGACATCGGCGAGCCGCTTTTGGACCTTCTGCCGGCGCTGGAGTTCGTGCACATGCCCGTGCTGATGGACCACAAATACCATGGCCAGACCGGCGAGGGCGACCCGCACAAGGTCGAGATCCCCGAGGCGGACGTGGGGATCATCTCCGGAGGCATCCGCAACGAGAAAGAGAAGCTGGTGGCGCAAGAGATGCGCAAGAAGTGCAAGACCTTGATCTCGCTCGGCTCCTGCGCATGCTTCGGCGGCATCCCGGCGATGGCCAACATGTGGACCCTGGATGAGCTTTACGAAAAGGTGTACCGGGACAGCAAGTCCACCGAGAAGAGCCCGACTCCCAAGGAGATGATCCCGCCCCTCACCGATCGGGTCTACGCCTTGGACGAGGTGGTGAAGGTGGACGTTTCCATTCCCGGCTGCCCGCCCTCCCCGGACTGGATCAAGGAGGCTTTGACCTGCCTGCTTTCCGGCAAGCCTTTCGTTATGCCTGAGAAAAGCGTCTGCGACGAGTGCCCGACCAAGCGCGAGAAGAAGGCCGCGGGCGGCCAGATCAAGCGGCCGCTCGAGGGCATGACCTTCAAGCAGGACGCCCCCTGGGAGGAGACCCGCTGCTACATGGAGCAGGGGTATCTGTGCCTGGGCCCGGTCACCAAGTCCGGCTGCGCCGGCCAAACCACCGAGGCCGGCGAGGTCAAGGTGCCGCGCTGCATCAAGGGGTTCATGACCTGCCGGGGCTGCTTCGGGCCGGTCAAGAAGGGCTCAAACCCGCTCGTGGACATGATGGGGGCGCTCTCATCCATCGGGCTCAATCCCCAGCAGGTGGTTGACCGGCGGGCCATGCTGAACCGGTACGTCGGCGCTCACGGGCTGCTCAAGCCGCTTCCGGCCAGGCCCGTCCCCGTGAAGAAGTAACTTTTAGGAGACATCGAACATGGCAAAGACACTCACCATCGCACCCGTCTCGAGGCTCGAGGGGCACGCCAAGGTCACCATCAACCTCGACGACAAAGGCGACGTCGCGGACACCTTCGTCAACATCGTGGAGCTGCGAGGCTTCGAGAAGTTCTGCCTCGGCCGTCCCGTCGAGGAGATGCCGAGGATCGTAACCAGCATCTGCGGGGTGTGTCCGTGGTCCCACCATCTGGCCGCCTCAAAAGCCGGCGACGCTGCCTTGGGCCTGACGCCGCCGCCGACCGGAAGGAAGCTGCGGGAGCTGTGCAACTCGATCGCCTACACCGAGGAGCACATCCTGCATTTTTTCTTCCTGGCAGGGGCGGACTACGTCCTCGGCCCGGGCGCCGACTACAGGACGCGCAACGTCATCGGCATCGCGCAAGCGGCTCCCGAGATCGGCAAGAAGGTGGTGCGCAACCGGCATTTGGGCGCGAGGATGCTGGGCATCATATCGGGCAAGTCGATCCATCCGGTCACGTCCATGCCGGGCGGATTCAGCAAGCCGCTGACGGCTGGCGAGCGCGACACGGCGCTCAAGATGGCCGAGGAGGTGTTGGAGTTCTCCAAGTGGGGCATCGCGTGGGCCAAGTCCGAGGTCTTCCCCAAGTACCTCGACGCGGTGAAGACGGTCGGCGTCATCAAGACCGGCTACATGGGCACGGTCCGCGCCGACGGAAGCATGGACCTCTACGACGGGAAGATCCGGCTCATGAAGCCGGACGGCTCCTTCGAGGACTTCGAGGACTCCCGGTACCTCGACTACATCGAGGAGAAGGTCCTGCCCTGGTCCTACCTGAAGTTCCCCTACGCGAAAAAGTGGGGAGAGGGCTTCTCGATGGACCTGGACGCCCCCAAGGGGATCTATCGCACGAACACCCTGGCGCGGATCAACGCCTGCGAGAAGATATCGACTCCGCTCGCCCAGAAAGAGCTCGAGGAGTTCCGCAAGGCCTTCGGCCGGCCCTGCCACCTCACCCTGCTCTACAACTGGGCGCGGCTGATCGAGCTGCTCTACAACGCGGAGTACGCGGTGCAGCTGCTCAAGGACCCGCAGATCACGGGGAAGGAAACGCGCGTGAGCGCCAAGCCCAAGGCCGGGCGGGGAGTGGGCCACGTGGAGGCCCCGCGGGGCACCCTCATCCACGATTACGAGACGGACGCCGAGGGGATGATCGTGAACGCGAACCTCATCGTGGGCACGACGCACAACAACGCCCCCATCAACATGGCCGTCAAGCACGCGGCCAAGGCGTTGATCAAGGGCGGGAACTACAATGAGGAGCTGCTCAACACGGTCGAGATGTCCATCCGCGCCTACGACCCGTGCTTCTCCTGCGCGACGCACAACCTGGACGGCAGGGTGGCTGTGAAGATCGAGGTGAAGGGGCCGGACGGCCAGGTCCAGAGGACCTTGGCCAACTAGCCCTCTCCGGCGTTACCAGAACGCCTGCGAGGGCCAGCGAATGGAGAATGGCTGCGCTGGACTCCTGGGAAACGGATGCCGCCGGGGTCCTCCGCCCCGGCGGCATTTCCCTGTATGAACAGCATGGAACGTGATCCAGCCGATGACCGCCCCGAGCCGGAAAGGCTTGAGGAGAAGGAGACCCTCGTCATCGGCTGCGGGAACGTCCTCATCGGCGACGACGGTTTCGGCCCGGCTTTCATCAAGCACCTGGCGGAGCGCGGCGGCGTGCCGGAAAGCGTCGGCCTGCTCGATGCCGGGACGGGCGTGCGGAAGGTGCTCTTCGACCTCGCCCTCTCCGAGCGGCGGCCCAGGCGCATCATCGTCGTGGACGCCATCGACGTCGGCCGCAGGCCGGGCGAGGTCTTCGAGATCGACCTCGAAGGGATCCCGGCCGTGAAGTCGGACGACTTCTCCATGCACCAGCTTCCGACCTCCAACCTGCTCAAGGAGCTGCGCGAGGAGTGCGGGGTGGAGGTGCGCGTGGCCGCGGTCCAGGTCGAGTCCATCCCGCCGGAGGTGAAGGCCGGACTGTCCAAGCCGGTCGCCGCGGCTATGGGTAAGGCCGCCGAGCTTGTCCTGGAGATGATCGCGTGTCCGCTCACGCTTTGACGAACCGGGAGTCCCTGCTGGCCGCCCGCATCCGGGAGGAGACGGGCGTCAAGGTCGCCGAATGCTACCAATGCGGGAAGTGCACGGCGGGCTGCCCCATGGCGCGCTGGATGGACATTTCTCCGAACCAGATCATGCGCAACCTCCAGACCGGCGATGAGGCGGATGAAAACCGCCTCTTGTCCTGCCAGGCGCTTTGGCATTGCGCGGGCTGCCTGACCTGCACCCAGCGCTGCCCCAAGGGCTTGGACCCGGCCGCGGTCATGGACGTCCTGCGCGAGGCCGCTCGCCGCCGCGGGACGGTCCCGGCCTCGGCGAGGAAGGTGCTGGCATTCCACGAGGCGTTCCTGAAGACGGTCGAGGACTTCGGCCGCATGAACGAGTGGCCTCTCGTGGCCCGCTACAAGCTGGCGACCGGCGACCTCTTCGCGGACGTCCTCCTCGCGCCGGAGATGCTCCTGAAGGGCAAACTGCCCATCGTGCCCCATGCGATTCGCGGCCGGGAAGAGGTGCGGCGCATCTTCCGGGAAAGCCGCAAGAAGGAGAAGCGATGAAAGCCTGCGGCTATTATCCCGGCTGTTCGCTGGCCGGGGGCGGCGTGGAGCTCGACCTCTCCATACGGGAGGTGTCGAAGGCCGCGGGCGTGGATCTGCGCGAGATCGAGGACTGGAACTGCTGCGGCGCCACGGCGGCCCACTGCCTGAACCACGATCTGGCCGTGGCTTTGCCCTACAGGGTCCTCTCCCTGGCCGAGGAGCAGGGCTTGGCGGAAGTCCTCGCTCCCTGCGCCGCATGCTTCTCGCGGCTGAAGGGGACGAATCTCAGGCTTGCCCGGAGCGCGGAGCTCGCCGGGCGCGTGCGCGCCGTCGTTGGACGGCCCTACGGCGGCGGGGTGAAGATCGTCAATGTCAACGAATTCTGCGGCCGGCTCGCTGCCGGCGGCCTCAAAGACAAACTGTCCAAGCCGCTCGGCCTGAAAGTCGCGGGCTATTACGGCTGCCTGCTCAGCCGGGGGGAGGGCATCGTGGAGGGAGAGGATCCCGAGAATCCTTCCGCCATGGACGCCGTGATCCGCGCCGCGGGCTGCGAGCCGGTTTCTTGGAATTTCTCAACCGAGTGCTGCGGAGGGGGCTTCAGCATGTCCAAGACCGAAGCGGTCGTGGAGCTGTCCGCCGCGGTGCTGGCGGACGCGCGGGCCGCGGGCGCGGATCTCGTGGTCACAGGCTGCCCGATGTGCCACAGCAACCTCGACATGCGCCAGCGCTCCATGGGCTCCGAGGGCCGCGGCATGCCCGTGCTCTATTTGAGCGAGCTTTTGGGCCTGGCCTGCGGGCTCAAGCCGGAGGCTCTGGGCCTGAACCGGCATTTCACCGACGCCGGGCCCATCGCCTCGCCGCTCTCCGTGAGAGGAGAACGGCGGCCCTCCGAGTGCGGCGCTTCCCGAAATACGTCAACGCCGGGCGGGCGCTGATGGCCCGCATCGGCGTCTTCATCTGCCACTGCGGGGAGAACATCGGCAGGACCGTCGACTGCCCGGCCGCGGCCGCCGAGGCCGCGAAGCTCCCCGGGGTGGTCTTGAGCCTGGACTACAAGTACATGTGCTCGGACCCCGGCCAGCAGATGATCAATAAGGCCATCGCCGAGAAGCTCCTCACCGGCGCGGTCGTCGCGGCCTGCAGTCCGCGCATGCACGAGCGCACTTTTCGGAGCGCGGCGGCGCAGGCGGGCCTGAACCCCTACCTGCTCGAGATGGCCAACGTCCGGGAGCACTGCTCCTGGGTGCATTCGGAGAGGGCAGCTGCCACGGCGAAGGCGAACGACCTCATCCGCGTCATGGTCGAGAAGGTCCGGCGCAACAAGGCGCTTTTCCCCATCCGCGTCCCGGTGGAGCCGACGGCGCTCGTGGTGGGCGGCGGCATCGCCGGCATCCAGGCGGCCCTGGACATCGCGGCCGGCGGCGGAAAGGTGGTCCTCGTCGAGAGGAGCCCCTCCATCGGCGGGCACATGGCCAGGCTGAGCGAGACTTTCCCCACCCTCGACTGCAGCCAGTGCATCCTGACCCCGCGCATGGTCGAGGCCGCGAGCCACCCCGACATCCGCCTCATGACCTACAGCGAGGTGGAGGCGGTCGAGGGCTTCGTCGGCAGCTTCGAGGTGACCGTCCGCCGCAAGGCCCGCTACGTGGACCCGGAGAAATGCACGGGCTGCGGCGACTGCTTCAATAAGTGCCCCTTGAAGAAGATTCCCAGCGAATTCGACGCGGGGCTGGGGTCCAGGCGCGCCATCTACGTCCCCTTCCCGCAGGCCGTGCCCAACAAGCCGGTCATAGACGCCGCGAACTGCACCATGCTGACCAAGGGCAAATGCGGCCTCTGCGCCAAGGTCTGCGCGCGCGGCGCCATCGACTACAAGGACCAAGACAGGTTGGAGAAAGTGAAGGCCGGGGCCGTGGTGCTCGCCGCCGGCTTTGAATTGTGGGACCACTCCGCTTACGGCGAATACGGGGGCGGGAGGCTCAAGGACGTCATAGACGGCTTCGCTTTCGAGCGCCTGGCTTCCGCGAGCGGCCCGACCGGAGGCGAGATCCGCAGGCCCAGCGACGGCTCGGAGCCCAAGACCGTGGTCTTCATCCAGTGCTGCGGCAGCCGCGACGACAAGAAGGGCAAAGGCTACTGCTCGAAGATCTGCTGCATGTACACAGCCAAGCACGCCATGCTCTACCGGCACAAGGTCCACGACGGCCGCGCGGTGGTCTTCTACATGGACGTGCGCGCGGCGGGGAAGGGGTACGAGGAGTTCGTCCGCCGCGCCATCGAGGCGGACGGGGCCGAATATGTGCGCGGCCGCGTGAGCCGCGTCTATCGCAGAAGGGACGGCAAGCTCGTGGTCAAGGGCGCCGACACCCTGGTCGGGCGGCCCATGACGGTCGAGGCCGACCTCGTGGTGCTGGCCGACGCCATGGTCCCCCGGCGCGGGGCCGAGAAGCTCGCCCAGCTCTTCGGCGTCGGCTGCGACACGGACGGCTTCTACAGCGAGGCGCATCCGAAGCTTCGGCCTGTCGAGACCGCCGCGGCCGGAGTGTTCCTCGCGGGCGCCTGCCAGGCGCCCAAGGACATCCCGGATTCGGTGGCCCAGGCCTCGGCCGCGGCGGCCAAGGCCCTGGGGCTCTTCGCCAAGCCGGAGCTCGAGCGCGAGCCCGTCATCGCCCGGGTCAACAAGAACCTCTGCGTCCACTGCCGGGCCTGCATCAACGCCTGCCCCTACGGCGCGGCCAAAGACTTCGAGATCAAGGACAGGGCCGGCAAGCTCTTGCGCGTCGTCGCGGAGGTCAACGAGGGCCTCTGCCAGGGGTGCGGAACCTGCGCGGCCGTCTGCCGGTCGAACAGCGTGGACCTCGACGGCTTCAGCGATGAGCAGGTTTGCGCCCAGATCGCAGCATTGGAATGACCTTCGAGCCCCGCATCACCGCCTTCGTCTGCAACTGGTGCACCTACGCCGGGGCCGATCTGACCGGGACCAGCCGCCTGAGTTACGCCCCCAACATCCGCATCGTCAAGCTCCCCTGCACCGGCCGCATCGATCCGCTCTTCGTCCTGAAGGCATTCGAGGGCGGGGCCGACGCCGTGCTGATCAGCGGGTGCCACCCGGGCGACTGCCACTACGCGAGCGGAAACTACCACGCGCGGCGGCGCTGGTCCTTGTTCAGGAAGCTGCTCGCCTTCACCGGCATAGATGAGAACAGGGTCTTCTTCAGCTGGGTCTCGGCCGCCGAGGGCCAGAAATTCGCGAATCTGGTCAACAAGGTCACCGAGCAGGTCCGCGCGGCCGGGCCCTTCGGCGAGCGCAACTTGGCCAGGAGACGGCTGTGAGCGGGGCCATCGGCGCTATGCGGGCGGACGCGGCGAAGCTGCTTTCCGAGGGCGCGGTGAAGCTCGTCCTAGGCTACTGCGTCCGAGGCAATGAGCGCTATCCCTGCTTCATTTCGGAAGCCGCCCAGGCTGAAGCCTTGGATTTCGATCAAAGCTGCCGCCAGAACCTCGCCGCATATCTGCGCAAGCCGGAGGTGCGCGGCCGGGCTCCTCTCGCGGTCGTCTCTTCTCCGGCGGTCTGCCGAAGCCTGCTGGTGCTGTCTTCCGAGTCGCAGATACGGGAGAACGAGGTGAGGGCCCTGGCAATCGGACCTAAAGGCTATGGAGGGATCCTCGGCCTCGGGGCCTTGGGGGCTTGGCTCAAGGCCGACTATCCGGATCTCGTCCCGGAGCAAGCCCTGCTCGATCGAGTCGCCGAGCTTTCGGCCAAGACGGCGCAAGAGCGGGCGAAATTCTGGATGAAGGAGTTCGAGAAGTGCACGCGCTGCTATGCCTGCCGGGCCGCCTGTCCGGGCTGCTACTGCGAACGCTGCATCGTGGAGAAGAACATGCCGCAATGGATCTCCTCCGCGGCGGCTGGGCACGGGAACTACGCTTGGGAAGTGATCCGCGCCTTCCATCAGGCGGGACGCTGCACGGGCTGCGGCGCCTGCGAGGCCGCCTGCCCGCAGGGCCTGCCGCTCATGCTGCTCAACGCCAGGCTGTCGCAGGACGCTTTTGAGGAGTTCGGCTCCAGGCCCGGCTATGAGCTCGAGGCCAAGCCGCTCATCGGCTCCTGGAGCGCTGAGGACGACGGGTCCTTCATCCGATGAAGCTGCTGGATCGCTCGAAATCAACGGATTTCGCAGCTGCCCTCGCGGCCGCGGGCTACCGCGTCGCCGCTCCGGTGAGCGACGGGGGCCTGGTGAGGATCAAGGAATGGGCTCCGGGAGCGGAGATCGCGGCTTCGGAGATGCCGCTGAATTCGATGAAGGACTTTCTCTTCCCGAGGACCGAAGTCATCGGCCGCTGGACCCTGGAGGGAGACGGCTTCGCCTCCCAGGATGTCCGGCCCGATGCGCCGAAGACCGCGGTCCTCTTCGCCAAGCCCTGCGACGCCGCGGCCCTGGCGGTCCTGGATGCGGTGTTCAACTGGGACTGCAAGGATTGCTTCTACAACGCCAAGCGGGACGCCGCGGCCGTCGCGGTCCTCGCCTGCGGCTCGGCGGACGAACACTGCTTCTGCACAAGCGTCGGGGGGAGCCCCGGCGAAGCGCACGGCGCGGATCTCCTGTTTCGGCCCGCGGACGGGGGCTTGCGGATGATTGTCGAACCCTTGACGGCGAAAGGGAAGGCGCTCGCGGACGCGGCCGGCTCCGCCCTATCCGAAGGGCAGGCGCAGGCGGATCCTATCGCCCGGCCCGCCGAGCGGTTCGACCCCGGCAAGGCCTCGGCCTGGCTCGCGTCCAATTTCGAATCGCCGCTCTGGAAGGAGCTCAGCCTCCCCTGCCTCGGCTGCGGGGCCTGCGCTTACGCTTGCCCGGCCTGCCACTGCTTCGACATCCAGGACGAGGGGAGCCGCTCGGAGAGCGTCCGTTGCCGGAACTGGGACTCCTGCGGCTTCGGCCTGTTCACCCTCCACGCCGGGGGCCATAACCCGCGGGCGGACCAATCAGCGCGGTGGCGCCAGAGGATGATGCACAAGTTCTCCTATTTTCCCCAGCGGTTCGGCCGGCTCGCCTGCACCGGTTGCGGGCGCTGCGCCCGGCTCTGCCAGGCCGGCATGGATATCGCCCGGGCCTGCGCGCGGATATCGCCGCGGGAGAACGCGTGACGGACAACCTCTATCAGCCGACGACCCTGCGCATCGCGGATTCCCGCGACGAGGCGCCCGATGTCCGGACCTTCCGCCTGGAGTTCACGGACTCCGGGTACCGCTCGGAGTTCTTCCGCAGGTACCGCGTCGGGATGTTCGGCCTCTACGGCCTGCCGGGCGCGGGCGAGAGCGTCTTCTGCGTGGCCAGCCCTCCGACGCGCACGGACCATATCGAGTGCACGTTCCGGAAGGCCGGCCGGGTCACGAGCGCCCTGCAGGACAGGGAGATCGGGCAGACCATCTCCTTCCGGGGGCCCTATGGCAACAGCTTCCCCGTGGACTCCTGGAAGGGCCGCGATCTCCTTTTCATAGCGGGAGGCATCGCCCTTCCGCCCCTGCGCAGCGTCATTTGGAATATTCTGGACCGCCGCGCGGACTTCGGCAAGGTCGCGATCGTCTACGGGGCGCGCACCGTCGCGGACCTGGTCTACAAGCAGGAGCTGGCGGAGTGGGGCGGCCGCATCCCGACTGCGTATGGAGGCGGCACTTCCTCGGGTTATCCCTCGGTCGGCCGCCTTCCGACGGCGAATGGAGGCGGCACTTCCTCGGGTTATCCCTCGGTCGGCCGCAAGGACGTGGATTTGACCTTGACCGTGGATCCGGGGGGAGAAACGCCGGACTGGAAAGGGAAGATCGCCTTCGTGCCGACGGCCCTCAAGGAGTCGGCTCCGAGCTCGGAGAACTGCACGGCCGTGGTGTGCGGCCCTCCAATCATGATCAAGCTCACGATGCCCGTGCTGAGGGGGCTCGGCTTCGAGCCGAAGGATATCTACACCACGCTGGAAAACCGCATGAAGTGCGGGGTGGGCAAATGCGGCCGCTGCAACGCGGGCGGCGTCTACGTCTGCAAGGACGGCCCCGTCTTCACGCTCGAGCAGTTTCAAAGCCTCCCGCAGGGCGATTTGTAGCGAAAGTCTACTTCCGGCGCGCGATTTCCGACTGCATTTCTGACGGCATTTTTGCTCCTCTTGCGCATAATTGGTAGACTTGAAGCGACTTTGACCTATTTATGTCGACTCAAGAACTGCACCAGGGGCTGAATATGGAATCTCGCTGGCTGTCGGTGGAGGAAATCGCCCGTTATCTGGGCGTGGCGGAGGACACCGTTTACCGGTGGATCCGAGCGCGCAGTCTGCCGGCCCACCGGGTCGGCAAGCTCTGGAAGTTCAAGACCGAGGAAATCGACGAGTGGATCAGGAGCGGCGGAGCCGGCGATCCGCTGGCCCCCTCCAAAGACAGGAAGCAAAGGCGGGCGGCATGAATATTTTTTCCTTCAGAGATCGATTGATCGCCGACTATGCCGAGCATCGGGTCAGCGAGCGAACCGGCAAGGAGGGCTACTCCCCCGCCTGCGATGGCCGCTGGGGCCCGCGCAACGGCCGGCCCCGCAAGTACCTGCCCCTGACCGACCACTATGGAGAAAGGCAACCATGACCGAATCCGAACTTCGCACTCTCATTTCTGCCGGCGAATCCTTCGACGTCGAGTTCAAAGGGGAGGAGCGGCGTTCCCTGAGCGACGCCGACCTTGTCGAGGCGGTCGTTTGCCTCGCCAACCGTTCCGGCGACCGGCCGGGGTATATCCTGGTTGGCGTGGAAGATGACGGACGCATCACGGGCGCTCGGCCGCGCCGCGAGGCGGGCAATACCATCCAGGCCCTGATTTCAGGTCGCACCCGCCCTTCCGTAAGCGTTCAGGCAGCGCTTCTGAAAATCGACGGAAACCCCGTCCTCGTCATCCAGATTCCCCCGCTCCGGCACCCGGTAGGGACTGCGGACGGCAAATACATCCGCCGCGCGTTGGGCGGCGACGGCAAGCCCGCCTGTCTCCCTTTTCATTTCCACGAGATGCAGTCGCTGCAGTCCAGCCGCGGCGTTCTGGATTTCTCGGCTGCCGGATCCTCCGAGGCGGCGTGGCAGGATCTTGACCCGCTGGAGTTCGAGCGATTCCGCCGCCGCATTCGGGAAAGCCAGGGGCGCGGTGACGCGGCCTTGCAGAATTTGCCCGACATTGAACTGGCGAAGGCGCTGGGCGCGGTCGAAGCCAACGGCGATGTGCGAGTTATCCGTGTCCTGGGGCTCTTGCTATTCGGCCGAGAAGAGGCGTTGCACCGCCTTCTGCCCGCCCATGAAGCCGCTTTTCAGGCGCTTCAAGGCACGGATGTCAAGGTGAACGACTTCTTCCGCTGGCCTTTGATCCGCCTCATGGATGAAATCGAAGCGCGTTTCAGGGCCCGGAGCCAGGAAACCGAACTGATGGTGGGCATGCTGCGCGTTGGAATACCTGACTACCCGGAGCGGGCCGTTCGCGAAGCCGTGGCGAACGCGGTCTGAACACAATCAATAAGTTCGAGTTCGAGCGTATCATCCCATTCCCGGAGGGATGGAAGGCGAAGCAACGCCGGCGCTACGAGAAACGTTACATTGACAGGTGTTCATAAGAATAGTCTAATTTATGAGAC